>CAMWXM010000023.1 GCA_947178195.1 uncultured Ruminococcus sp. | reverse complement strand
CCTGTTCTTATTTATAACGCTGCGCTTTGCTATCTGAGAAAAACAATTTAATTTAAGAAATAAACACCGTACATGGCATCGCTTTGTGCGGTGTTGCTTTAATAGAGGTAAACTATAAAAACTTATAAAAAATTTCCAAATTCTATTGAAATTCAGACAATATTATTGTATAATTAAAGTATATCTAATCTGAAAGGAATTTTTATTATGTATAGTAATCTTATGGATACCATCGGTTTCCTGTCAAATTCTGACCCTGAAGTTGGTCAGGCAATGCAGAAGGAGCTTGCAAGACAGCGCAGAAATCTTGAGCTTATTGCAAGTGAAAACATAGTAACTCCCGAAGTAATGGCGGCTATGGGTTCAGTTCTCACAAATAAGTATGCAGAGGGTTATCCGGCAAAGCGCTATTACGGCGGATGCGAATGCGTTGATATTGTGGAAAATATCGCAATCGAAAGAGCAAAGAAGCTTTTTGGCGCAGATTTTGCAAATGTTCAGGCGCATTCCGGTGCGCAGGCAAATACCGCCGTTTACTTTGCGCTGCTTGAGCCTGGCGATACGGTTTTAGGCATGAGTCTTGCTCATGGCGGACACCTTACTCATGGTTCACCTGTAAACCTTTCCGGTAAATATTTCAACTTTGTTTCCTATGGTCTCGGTGATGACGAAACCATCGACTATGTAAAGGTAGAAGAGCTTGCAAAAGAAAACAAGCCTAAGCTTATAGTTGCCGGAGCTTCTGCTTATCCAAGAACAATCGACTTCAAACGTCTGTCCGAGATAGCCAAGTCTGTCGGCGCATATTTAATGGTTGATATGGCTCATATTGCAGGTATTGTAGCCGCTGGCTGCCACCCTACTCCGGTAGGCTATGCCGATATTGTCACAACTACCACCCATAAAACATTAAGAGGTCCGAGAGGTGGTCTTATCCTTACAAACGATGAAGAACTTGCTAAAAAAATCAACAAGGCTATTTTCCCGGGAATCCAGGGCGGTCCTCTTATGCATGTTATCGCAGGCAAAGCAGTATGCTTCGGCGAAGCTTTAAAGCCTGAGTTCAAAACATATCAGCAGCAGGTGGTAAAAAATGCCCAGGCTCTTGCAAAGGGACTTGTTGAAAAAGGATTTAACCTTGTTTCCGGCGGAACAGACAATCACCTTATACTGGTTGATCTGCGTCCGTTCGATATTACCGGTAAGGAGCTTGAACATCGTCTTGACGAGGTTTACATTACAGTCAACAAAAACGCCATTCCTAACGACCCTCAGAAGCCATTTGTTACAAGCGGTCTTAGAATTGGTACTCCGGCAGTTACAACAAGAGGTCTTGTAGAAGCCGATATGGAAAAAATCGCCGAATATATTTATCTTGCAGCTAAAGACTTTGAAAATAAGTCTGACTTTATACGTGAGGGCGTAACTGAAATTTGTACTAAATATCCTTTATATGAATAATGAATAATTTAAGAACTTGTTCTCATAGGATTTGTGCATAGATTTTTTTAATAATTTTATTGAGTACAAGGCGCAAAATCGCAGGCTTACTGGCGTAAGACAAGATTTTGCAACGCAGTAATCAGCAAAATTTTACAAAAAGATATGTGCAACAGCCTATGAGAACAAGTTCTAAGGTAATACCGCACAAGGCATAAGCATGATTTTTGTGCGGTATTGCTTAAAATTGAATTGGTAAATAAAGGAGTAAGCTATGTCATCACCTCTTGCCGACCTTATCCGACCAAAAAAGCTTGATGAAGTGGTCGGACAAACCCATTTAATAGGAAAAGGAAAGCCTCTAAGGCGCATTATCGAAAGCGGACACATTCCGAATATGATTTTTTACGGTCCGTCAGGTACGGGCAAAACTACTGTTGCAAGAATTATTGCTGAAAATACCAATATGTCTCTTCATAAGCTCAATGGGACTTCCGCTTCTATTTCCGACATTAAGGATATTATTTCCGAAATAGGTACTTTTGCCGGCGCTGACGGAATATTATTATATCTTGACGAAATACAGTATTTTAATAAAAAGCAGCAGCAAAGTCTGCTTGAATATATTGAAAACGGAGATATCACGCTGATAGCTTCAACTACCGAAAATCCGTACTTCGCAGTTTTTAACGCTGTTATCAGCCGTTCTACCGTTTTTGAATTCAAGCCTCCCAAAGCCGATGAAACCGAAAAAGCGGTATTGAGAGCCTTTACTATTATGTCTGAACGCAATAATGTGAAATACGAGCTTGAGGACGGCGTTATAAGACATATCGCAGTAAGCTGCGGCGGAGATGTAAGAAAGGCTGTCAATACTGTAGAGCTGAGCATTGTGGCAGGAGAAATATTTCCTGATTTTGTAAAAATCACTATGGATACAGTCTCGTCCCTCGCCCAGAGAAGCAATATGAAGTATGACCGTGACGGCGACCAGCATTATGACAATCTTTCCGCACTGCAAAAGTCTATACGAGGTTCTGATGAAAACGCAGCTTTGCATTATGCGGCACGGCTCATGACTGCTGGAGACATTATCTCACTTTCAAGAAGGCTGCTTGTGATAGCCTCGGAGGATGTGGGACTTGCATACCCCAACGCCGTGACTATTGTAAAATCCTGCGTTGACAGCGCACTTCAGCTGGGACTTCCCGAAGCAAGGATTCCTCTTGCCCAAGCAATCATACTTCTTGCCACAGCGCCTAAGTCAAACAGCGCCTACGAAGCGATAAATCTGGCTATGGCAGATGTGGAACAGGGATTGGCTACAGATTTTCCAAGATGCCTGCAAAACAAGCATTTTGACGGAGACGATGTCCAGATCAAGGGTCAGTTTTATAAATATCCACACGATTATCCCGACCATTGGGTAAAACAACAGTATATGCCCGATGGATTGAAAAATAAAATTTATTATAAATACGGCGACAATAAGCAGGAACAGTCTGCAAAGGCTTATTGGAATAAGATCAAGGAGTGAAAATATGAAAAAATTTATTGCTTTGACCGGCATTATCGGTACTATTATGATGATTCTTTTAAGTCTGCTTGACCATCTTATCAGATTTGGCGACAAATTCTACTTTATTTCACTTATTATAGCAATTATCCTGATGGTTCCTATAATTGTCAGAGAGGCGCTTATCGTTATAAAGCTTAAAGAAGAATCCGGTAATAACAAAAAATCAGATAATTAAAGCAACACCGCACAAAAACTGTGCGGTGTTGCTTTAAAAGCAGAGGCTATTTTCATCATAATTTTTCAATTATATCAGCAGCTTCATCAAGCCAGTTGCCTGCATAAAGTTCTATTGCACCCTTATCGCAGGCTGCAGCAAGCTTCGGATTAATGGGCATTCTTCCCAGAATATCAATATTATACTGTTTTGCCACTTCTTCAAGCTTGCTTACGCCAAAAATATTGATTTTCTTTCCGCAATCAGGACATTCGGCATAGCTCATATTTTCAACGATACCGATAATAGGAATATTCATAATTTCAGCCATTTTCACAGCCTTTCCCACTATCATAGAAACCAGCTCCTGAGGAGAAGTGACCACCACTATCCCATCAACCGGGATCGACTGAAAAACAGTCAGCGGAACATCGCCTGTTCCAGGAGGCATATCCACAAACATATAATCAACATCTCCCCAGATAACATCCGTCCAGAACTGCTTTACAACTCCTGCAATAACAGGTCCTCTCCAGACAACCGGATCGCTGTCGTTTTCAAGCATAAGATTAACAGACATAACGCTTAATCCTGTTGGAGTTGAAGCAGGAAATATACCTTCCTCTGATGCCATAGCTCGTCCATGGATACCAAATGCCTTGGGTATAGAAGGACCTGTTATATCGGCATCGAGAATCGCTGTTCTGTAGCCCTTTCTGTTCATATTTACGGCAAGCAGTGATGATATCATTGACTTTCCCACTCCGCCTTTACCGCTGACAACACCGATAACCTTTTTTATCTGGCTTAAATTATGTGGTTTTTCAAGCATACTTTCTTTTTCTCTTTTTCCGCAGTCTTGACTGCATGATGAACAATCATGTGTGCATTCACTCATAAACTATTCTCCTTTTTAATATTTTGATTTAAGGCAATACTGTATAAAGCTTGTGCTTTGTAAAGTATCGCTTATGTGCAATATAGCAAAAATCTACAAAAGCGGCGATATCATTCTCAAAAATCCGCCGGCTATTTTTTTGAAAATTGAACGGTTAGTACATTCCTTCATGGTTATCATTTTTGATTTTGCAAGGGTATTAAGAAAATCAAGCTTTATATCGGAAATATTCGGAGTTTTATACATGATGGCTGCGCATTCAAAATGAAGATAAAAGCTTCTGTAGTCCATATTTATTGTACCCACAACAGCGGTCTCATCATCTGATACAAAATTTTTCGCATGAATAAATCCCGGCATATATTCATATATTTTAACGCCGAATTTTATCAGTTCTTTATAATAATTCCATGCAAGTATATTTATATACCCTTTGTCCGGAATATGAGGTACTATTATTTTTACGTCTATACCGCTTTTTGCCGCAAATGTCAAAGCGGTTATCATCTCATTATCCAATATAAGATAAGGAGTAGTAATATATACATAATCTCTTGCTTTATTTATAATATTCATATACACCATTTCTCCCGTAAGCTCATTGTCTGTAGGAGAATCGGCATAAGGCTGTATAAAACCGCCGCCGGAATAAGCATCCATATAATTTGGATCAGGCATATATTTTTCATAGTCGCCGGCATTTTTATTTTTAAATTCCCACATCTGGATAAACATGACTGTAAAGCTGCGTACTGCTTCGCCCTTTACCATAATAGCGCTGTCCTTCCAATGTCCGAACCGCTCTATGTGATTGATATATTCATCGGCAATATTAATGCCTCCGCTGAAAGCCGTCATGCCGTCAATAACCACTATTTTTCTATGGTCACGATTATTTTGGGCAGATGTCAGGAACGGTCTGAATTCATTAAACACTTTAAGCTTTATTCCTTTATTCATTATCATTTTTCTGAATTTGTGGGAGCGGTGAACCTGCGTTCCCATTCCGTCGTACATAAGCCTTACTTCTACTCCAGCTTTGACCTTCTGTTCGAGAATTTCCAGAACATTGCTGAACATCTCACCCTCGTCTATAATAAAATATTCAAGAAAAATATATTTTTTTGCTTTTTTCAGCTCTTCCAGTAACGCAGCATATTTTTCTTCACCAACTTTAAAGTATTTTACATATGAATTTTTATATAACGGATACCCACCGTAATCGTTAATATATTTTGCAAGTTGTCCGGAAAATATGTTTTCCTTTTCAAGCTCTTTAAGCGTATCAATATCCATCGGTATAAGCGGCCTGGTTTGCTTTACCATTCGGTTTTTTTTCTCATTAAAATAGTATGTGCCGAATTGTAAATGAAAAAAAATGTACAAAAAAGCGCCTACGATCGGTATTATCATAATTAAGACAGCCCATGAAAGCTTGTACGCCGGATTGGTTTCCTCTTTATTGATGACATAGCAGACCAGGCACAATGATATAAGAATCTGTGCTCCATAAATAGGAACAATGTATTCATAAAACTTAAAAAAGCATGAAAGTATAAACAGTACCTGAACCAACAAAAGAAAAAGAACGAGAAAATTTCTGTTAAAAATTTTTTTAATCCATTTAAATTTCATATGTTCCCCCATATCATAAAGGATTTTTATACCACATTTTTATTTATTATACCATATTTTAGCGAAAATTTCAACCTATTCAAAATCATAATTCCATGTTATTTTCAAAAATCTCAAAAATAGACACCTTAGAAGTGGTATTTTTTATCATTGGTAGAAAAAAATGTGGACTACAATTGGAGGCATACTGAAAAAGCAGACAGTCGCAGTTTAAATGCTGTGGCTGTCTGCCGTTTAATTTATTATCAGAAACTTTTACCCAGTTTGTAAGCATGTTCGGGAAAAATGTATTAGTTTTATTATACAACATCATAGTATCATAAACAGATTTTATTTACGTAAACAGCGTAAATGTATAGGTTATAAAATTTGGGTATTATTCCCACTCGCTCCTTGAACCGTAATCTTAACCAGTTTGAGTTAAGTTTTATCACTTGCGGTATCTCTATTATACAATTTAATCTGTACTTTACTCGTCCTCTGATGTACTGTTATCATTTCATTATCCGATATGATAACGTACCGTGCGGCTTATGAAGATAATGATGTTTGATGGTTTGCTCCTTATTGGTATTATAGCGCATAGTGGAACGGCTGTCAAACCCTTTATGCCTGAATCATTTCAATATAATTAAGCGGCTGTGCAATTAATGGAACACCATCTGGATTCCTTCCAGTTTCAAAAACCTTCTTCCAATAATCATAATTGTTCTTACCAGAGAAAATGGTTTCTGCAAATTTTCTGTTTTTCCATAAAGGAAGATTTATTAAGTTTTTAACGAAGTTGGTGATATTAATCCACATTGCTTCATCAAACGGAATTTGAAATTCACCACCATCTCCAAGAGGTTTTCCTTTGCTCAGAAGAAGAAATCTAATAAGTTCTTTCAAGTATCCTACCCAATTACGCATAATTTCTTCTTTCGATATTCTATATGCTGCTAAATGAGCATCGGTAATATCTGCTGTGTTATTCTTGATTATTCTTTGCTCTATTCGGTAAACGCCGATTTCTGGATTGAACTTGTCTATATAGATTTCCTCAGCAATAATATTAAGCAAGTGGATTATCTGATTTTGCTCGATCTCACGAGGGTTTTCTCCTTCGTCAATCTTGTAATTGATTGGAGTGCTCAGAATCTTAGAGCTGCTCAGAAGTATAGTCAGAAAAGTTTTATCGAAAGCACTATAAGAAATAGGCAGTTCCTTTGCACGTCCCTCAAAATCTATATACGTCCTTAGTTTATTATCAGGAGAATGCGTTATTTGATTTTTAATGCTATTGATTATGAGTGTTTTTAATGAAGCCTCTCCTTTGAAATAATCCACTAAATTCTGTTCTGAGAAGCTATAATCATCTTCCTGAAAGTTATGTTCTTGTTGATATTTACGAATCTTATCTTCATAAAGAGTATCGTGAAGTTGGCGAAGAATGGATTTATCGAATGCAATCTGTCTCAAATTACTGCCTGCATTCGTATTTGTAACAATAAGGCGATCAACATCAGGTTTGATAAACAAGCGAATCAATAGCTTTCTCTGTCCAAGAAGCAACTGTGCAACTGCTTTATGCTGTCCGTCAAACATTTTAATCTTGTTATCATCAACTCTTGCAAGAGATAAGTGGAGTTGGGAATTTTTCTGATAGAATTCTTTAACAAGCTTATTAATGCTGCTATTAATACCACGAGGATTGATTAACTCATCATGATATATGTATTCTATCGGAAGCTCAATGAATACTGTCTGCTCGCCTGACAATCCATCGGTAAAAATCGGAACAGAAACAACTTCTTCTTTACCCATGTCGGAAAGAACATATTGAAAAATACCGTTTTCTATCTTATAATGCATTTCATATTTTGAACCGCCAAGATATTTCAAAACATGGCGTAATGAAGCCGTTTCTGTTTTGCTTTTACCTAATTCGCCAACTGCTATTTTTCGTCTTATCTCTTCCAATATCGCCAAAGAACGGGCAACTGTCAAGTCAGCATCTTGCTTTGATTTGTTGCAGCTTTCGTGAGTAAGCGCAAAATTGTCCTCGGAATCCTTTCCCCTGTTAGCGAGAGGAATAATATGATCAATATTTGTGGTATGAATATCCAAGTCAATAAGCTTTTGGCAAATATAGCAAACACCGTTCTGAATTGTATGGAGTTTCTTTGTTAGAGCCTTGTAATCATCTGAAGATAAATTTTTCAAGTATTTTGATGCCATATCAGTATCCTCCTTATTAATATACTAACACATTATAAATTATAGCACAAATTCCTGAAAAATACAAGTAGCAAGCAGAAAAAACCACGCAAATCAATTTCCAAAAAATCATCTGATTTGTAAGATTGTTTTAATGCATTTTGAAGAGTAATCTCATTCAAAATCACTTGAAAATGATTCTAAATTTGACATAAATCATACTAAATTACATTAGTTAAATTACTTTATCAACAAAATTGAATTCCGTGCAGCATTCTTAATGGATATTGACAAGCAGGCGAAAATAATGTACAATATAAATATAGATTATTTTGGTAAGGAGGTATATGGCAATGAAAAGAATGAAAACAGTATCAGTTGCTTTGCTGGAAGTAATCTGTATGCTCATGATGATGATCAGCTATTTTCCATTACAAGCAACCGTATACGCAGCAGACACAAACGATCCTCTGATTTGGGACGGCTCATCCGATACATCGTGGTATGACGATCAAGAGACGGAGCTGCACATCAGAACGTCAAGCCAGCTCGCCGGATTTGCTTCGCTCACCAATGATGGTAAAAAAACATTTGAAGGAAAAACCGTCTATTTGGATGCGGATCTTGATATGAGTGGAAACATCTGGGAAAACCCTATCTCAGATAAGTATAATTACGCATTCTCCGGTACATTTGACGGACAGGGACATGCGATTTATGGGCTGAATGGAAAAGGATTGTTCTATTCTTCAAAAGGTACAATTATGAATATCCGTTTGATTAATTGTGCGCTCAAAACAACTTCTGGTGGTGATGCCGGAATCTGTGTAGAACTGGAATCAGGCGGACTTATTGACAGCTGTTATGTAAGTGGCAGTATTCAATCTGAGAGCATGTATGAGGGCACTAGCATAACAACCGGTACAACCGGTGGAATTTGTGCTTATAGTAGTAACGCTACAATTTCTAATTGTATATTCAGCGGTGACGTCAATTGCACAGTGCCTAAGCTTCATTATACTGTTGCTGATTATAGGGTAGGTGGTATCTGTGGATATGCGGAGGATAGTACAATAGATGGTTGTGGTGTATCTATCGGCAATATCAGCATTAATGATCTGATTTTTAATATTCCCGACAAATTTTATCTGCGAAACGGCGGGATTTGTGGTTGTACAAGGGGAGGCAGAATCTACAATTCCTATAACAAAGCAGATGTTTCTATTATTACAATCAATAGTAAAGTCAAAAAATATCAAGGGGGTATTGTCGGTTATAGCTTTGGGGATTTAGTTACAAATAATGTCTATAATACAGGTAATGCGGGTACTTATGCAATCGTAAACGACGTATCCCCTTCAAGCCTGGATATGACAAATACATATTATCTTAGCACAAGTGCTGATAAAGGTAGTTATACTAACGACACAGCCATCGCCAAAAGTGAAGAGAACATGAAAAAAGAGAGTTTTGCAGAAGCACTCGGCGAAGCATTTGTATATAAAGAGGGCGATTATCCTGCCCTTGCGTTTGAATCGAAGCTCGGCTTTTTCCTCAGCAGCAGAAATCTCAGCTTTACAAAATATCAGGAAAGCAAGACGCTGACCCTTTCAGGAAATGTTAACGGGGATATTTCATGGATTTCAAGTGACACTTCTGTTGCAGTTGTGGAGGACGGTACAATAACAGCTGTCGGAAACGGCTCAGCAACGATATACGCTGTATGTGGCGAAAAAAGAGCTGAATGCAGTGTTACGGTGTCCTTGGATTATTCGCTGAGCGAAAAAGAGATTACTCTTGATGAAGGCGATTCTGCACAGCTCGCAGTACTTGACGGCGAAGGTACAGATCAGACAGGCAATTTTGATGTTGCGTGGTCAAGCAGTGATGAAAATGTCGCTGTTGTTGAAAACGGAAAAATTATTACCGTTGGCGGAGGAGAGACTATCATATCTGCAAAATTCGGTTCAATGGAATTGCTTTGCAATGTTACAGTTATCTCCGCATATGTTCCCCCTGAGCCTGCGCTAAATTTCAAGTCAGTCAATATTGCAGTCGATGAAACTGTTCAGTTTGAGATCCTGAATTACGATGGCAGTGTGACCTGGGTATCCTCGAATACGCTTTGTGCTGTCATTTCTGATACAGGAACTTTGACTGCTACAAAAGAGGGTACAACTGTGATTTATGCAATGCTGAGCAACGGAAAATCGCTTTCCTGCAATGTTACGATAGAAGCAGGAACTGCAATTGAAGGAGATTGTAATGGGGATGGTGAATTTTCCTTACCAGATGTTGTATTGCTTCAGAAATGGCTCTTAGCTGTACCGGATACCCACTTAGCTAACTGGAAAGCGGCTGATTTATGCACAGATGATAAACTTAATGTATTTGACCTTGTAATGATGAAGCGCATGTTGTTGACGAAATAATAGATTTGCTTGCGATAGCATCGTTTTTAACTAAAATGTAAAAGCCCTAAAACAGCAGTTTTAGGGCTTTTATGATATCATACATACACCATAGCCGCAAAAATCGGCTCTCTTGCACAAAGCCTGAGCATATTTTCAAGACCTCTCGCCTTTTCTATATCGCCGGCTGTAACGGCATCGAGATAGTCATGATCGTTGACTTTCCACTTGTTGACCCGTCTTGCCAGAGCTCTTCTACAGCTTTATCAAGGTCAATCAGATAGTCCAGAATCTCACCGCTATAGTATCATAATCAAAATTATATCTTTGCAAACAACGTATCTACGAGGGTTATGATTTTTTGGAATTATTCCCACTCTATTACGATTATATAAAACAGGCTATTTTCAGGGCGTTTCCTATCATTTCAGCCGTTTTCAGAAGCATATTTCTTGTCTTATTTTATTTATTCTCTCTCGTGTTGCAAAAAGTGTTGCAATTACTGTAAAGAAATAACCGCTGTTGGCTTTGATGTTGCCTCTCAAATCGTTTATATTATTATAAGCCAAAAGTCCAGTTTTGTCAATCGGACTTCTGCTTTACATCACGGCAACAGCATTTGCTTTTTTATAACAAAATAACGTAAAATAAGGAATTTTTGAAAATAGTTATTTTAAGATTACTTTAATCTAAGCTAAGAAAACATATAACCAATGTTATTATTTGCTATGAACCAATGCCTGATTTGTTTATAATGCTATAAATATACCTTGAAATGCATTTTAAAATGTACATCTTTAATGAAAAGTAAATGCTGTTGCCCTGTGCTTTACATACTTGTTTTGACATATAGGCTATTTACAATGCTCGTAATCAATTCTATATTGGACATCAATTCATCGTTGATAAGTTCTCCGTTTTCAATGCGCTGCAACTCAACTAACACTTCATTTAACTTGTCATATACAGCACGATGCACCTTACAATTCCCTTGGACATAAATTGTTCTATCAAGCAGCTTGGCAACTATATAATCTTGCTTGGTCATTCCTG
Source organism: uncultured Ruminococcus sp. (assembly GCA_947178195.1). Taxonomy (GTDB): domain Bacteria; phylum Bacillota; class Clostridia; order Oscillospirales; family Ruminococcaceae; genus Porcipelethomonas. The sequence goes on along the minus strand of CAMWXM010000023.1, from coordinate 6,890 downwards.
AGAGTTCTACAACAGTGTTAATTTGCTTTTCCTCTTCAGAAGATACCCTAAACCCAATCGTTCGACCTCGAAACCTGTTATGACTATCACAATTTTTAGCCGACATATTTTTTTACCTCCTTCTGATACTATCAAGATCATTTGCGATTGTCTGTTGAACCTCATCAAACAGATGACCGTATACGTCCTGTGTTGTCTTAATAGATTTGTGTCCGATTCGTTTCGACACCTCGAAAATATCGTACTTTTTATTGATTAACAGCGATACATGAGAATGACGCAAGCCGTGAACCGTAATCCGCTTTAATCCTGCCTCGTCCGATAAGTTATGAAAATGCTTTGTTAGTGTTGTCTTAGTAACCGCAAAGATGCGCTGATTTGGTTCAGGCTCATACAGCATATCAATGTATTCTCTGAGTTCATCACAAAGGAAAGCCGGCATACTAACTTTCCTTACTGAACTTTGTGTTTTAGGCGTACTAATGACATCTTTACCCTTTACTCTTTGAAAGGTTTTACTTACGCTTATATAACCTTGCTCTAAGTCAATATCACTAAGTGTCAAAGCAAGCATTTCACCCTCTCGAAGCCCGCACCAGTAAAGCACCTCATAGGCATAATAGTAGTTAGGAAGCTTCATTGCGCAATACGCAAATCTTTCGTATTCGTCTGAACTCCAAAACTCAATTCGTTTGTCCTTTATACCCATATTTTTAATATCCGCAAGGGGATTCTGCTTTAGATACCCCTTGCTATATGCGTAGTTGATAATTGAATTGAACTGACTTTGAATTGTTCGTAAAAAAGAATTTGATAAATGCTTTCCATTAGGCATTACAAAGCTTTTGACTTTTGCTTGCCACTCTGCAATATCGTCATCAGTTATCTCATCAATCAATCTCTCCTTAAAAGTCGGGAAAATATGCTTTTCAAAGACATTGAATTTCGTTTCCAATGTGGATTCTTTAATATCCTCTCTTTTGTGGGACATCAAGTATTCCTGAAATACATTACCGAATGTCCTTTCATATAAAAGCTCTTCTTCATCGTTATTATCTTCAAGATTTTCAAGAAAGTTTTCCTCATATTCTTTAGCTTCCCGCTTGCTGTCAAATCCACGCTTGTATTCTGTTTTAGTTTTTCCTGTCTTAGGATCAAGGTAATTGAACTTAACCAGCCACTTAACGCCTTTTTTTACCTGATATTTATACTGCGGCATCCACTCACTCCTTTCTGTTTCCTGAACACAATTTTTCCGTTGTCGGAAAGAATCGTTTTTTAGATATAACGAATCGACCTTACCTTGTAGAGTTAAATAGCCTGCCTTTTCAAGCTCTCTGTTTAATTGGTTGATTATCTTATAAGCATAAGATACTGAAATGTCGAGAATTTCAGCTACTTGCTTTGCACTTAACATTCTTCTGGTGCTTTCGTCCATTTGAAGCCTCCTTTATTTTCCTGCATACAATCGCCTCCTTGTTCGTGGATTTGACTGTATTGTACTCAAATATTCAGCAAACGGCAATTATGCGAATTTTGTATTCGCATAATTGACATTTACGAACTCCTTGACTTTACGCTCACTATTTTGAGCTATACCTGCTGTTTTTCTCTATGACGATATACTCATAACCCAACTTCTGCATGACGGTTTTCCTTTACCAATGTTCTCAACCGATGTTCACCGATTCCGAAATATTCCGCTGCTTCATAAATTGTAAGAGCATATTTTTCCCAAACAGGCACATATGGCTTTGTATTATTCGTGTCAGCCATATGCGTCACCTCTTAGAAATGCTTTTATCGTAAATCAGATAATCATACCCCATATTCGAACACTTATCACACTTGTGCTTTTCTTTCACAAGCGGATCGAGCCGCCTTACGATATTCGGATTGGATTTGTAGTCATTCAAACACTTACTGCATAAACAACGAATATCGCTTTTTCGTGCCTTATCCACCCACAATCCAAGTGCTTTTTTCAAGCCATAATTGATTTTTCTGAGCAGATATTCGCTGTCAACAAATCCGATATACTCCACAAGTTCGGACTGGTTGACCGTTTTCAGTTGTTCGAGCATAAGCATCGAAGGCTCTTTTAGTCCAAATTTATCTCCTAAGATAATATGTGAGGAAAAGTGACTCTTTTTAATAACTGATGTAATAGCTGCAACAATCGTTGTTGTACTTGTTTGATTGCCTTCATTGCATTGAACTACAAGAACAGGTCTTATCCCATTTTGAATCGAACCTGCATTGTTCCCGAAGTCGTGCAGATATATTTCTCCACGCTTAACTTTTTGATTTTCTTTGAGTTCCATTTATTAAACCTCTCAATACAAATATTTGAAGGACGTTCCATATCCGGAATAGGAACAAGTGCCTTCATTTGTTCTCACTGGGAAACGGCTTTTGGGGACTCTTTTCCAAAAAAATCTTTAGATTTTTCAAAGCAATCACAACGCTACGAATAATAGCTTTATGATCGACCCCTTCCTCAACCGCAATCTCCCGATAGGTCTTTCCATGAAAATAATAGGCAATGAGCCGTTTCCTTTGTTTCTCATTCAGAGAATTTATTGCCTCCCAAAGCTCACGACTTTGCTCCTTTGCCAAAATCTGAGCTACACAATCCTCTACGGCAATTTCAGGGTGATGTTCTTCTAAACTCTCCTCCAAAGAATAAAAATGACCTCTGACCATTCTCATATAGTGTTTATTTTCATTTTTGCGAAATTGCTGCCGTACTTCTCCATACATCGGTGGCAATACAAGAAACGGTATGTACTCCTTAACGAAAAGCTTGTACTTTTCAAGTATTTTTTCTTCGGACAGTTCTGTGACAATCGCCCATTGTTCCTTGCCTCTATACCCCTCATACTCATACTTCAAATTGATGACCTTGCATTCATTCTGAAATTCCTCTTTCAGAATATCAAATTGATTTTTTGTCATTTCCGTAATCTCCTTAAATCTGAATTTTTCAAATACATAAAAGGTTAAAAAATTGGAGATTACGGGTATTTAGCTATGTAGCAAAACCACTTCATAAACATAAAAATCCTTTCTACTTTCAGGCAGAAAGGATGAAAAAAAAGAGCATAACAAGACAGCCTAAAAGCTGTTTGTCATGCTCTAACTCGAAAGTCCTTATTCTCACTGATGAGGGTGGATATAGGCTCTTTTCCGACTTGCTTTACCGATCACGGCTTGTTCGGCGGTCGAACTATGTACAAAATTTTTATTCTTATTCTTTTGTAAACTGGATAAAAAACTTATTTGAACATTTGGGACATTTAAGAATTATCTTATTGCTTGTCTCCATTGTCTGAACAGCTACAGTAGAGATAGTCCGTGCTTTCTCTACAACCGGCTTATCACAGAGCCGTCCTTTTCCACAAATAGGACATCTAACATAATCACTTATTACATTGTTTTTTTCACAAACCTGTTCTATTAGTAACATCCGATCACTTCCTTTGCATTAAAAATCTTTCGACATGAGTAAGTAAAATTCCCTATATATCTATATTATATGCAGCACAAAATAATTAATTACCTCTAATTTTGATAAATTATTAGATTTAATTCAAAAAAACGATAGTTTTCCCGACTTAATTATATGACAGCATCCGTAAATATTTTGTAATTTTATATCATAGTTTGACATTTTTCTCCTTTCACTCTATGTCATAATTCGTTGCTAATTTTATCAGAGTTTTGTTGCAAGCATAAAAAAGCACCCATAATTCAAGCCTGTTTGCTTGAATTATGGGTCTTTACGTGTATGGTTTATATTTGAGAGCAGACGGCTGTGCCTTCGGGTGCAGCCGTTGTTATTATCATCGATATTCATCGCAAAAAATTCTTGGTACAACTTAAATGCATAGTTATTTTCTAAGCTAAATAATCAATTATATTTTACCTCTATACTATTGGATAGCTAATAACTCTTTCCCTTCTGATTCTTCTAATTCTTCAGAATTGCCGAAGCTATCAATAATGCTTTTTATGTACTGTTCTAAGACAAAACAAAATGGTTCATACTTTCCATTGTGTTTATCTTTAATCCAATTAAGTTCTTTTTCTAATTCTGTAACATCAAAATCCTCATATGCTTCGATAGCATTTTTTCTCTGAGTTACTAAGTATGCAACATTAAGACCTAAAACTTGAATCAGCTTACTGCCATTGCCTTCAGGATCAGATCCTTTAACAGTACCGTCATCAAAATACATTAAACAATTCTCAATGTCTTTTTCCAAAGGAGATATAGGAATATCATTGCTTTCTTTTTTTGCATCACAATGCATTACATGAGGAGGTACTACCTTGTTTTTTCTATCATTTTCACCGCCATCACAGGAAGCAAGCATATTTTCAAAGCAAAGTGCTAAATCTTCATGTCTTTCTTGACATTTTATGTGTTCTATCTTTGTATGACCATCATTCTTTATTTCACATCCACAGTAACAGCAAATGAATCCTTGATCTTGTAACAATTGTTCTTTTAACTTTTTTTTACTTCGTAAAGTAGAGAAACTTACACCAGGTGTTTCACATTCTTTTACAAATTCATCTGGAGGAGCTGTTTTGATTATATGTTTCATTTTAAATTCTCCTAAGATTGATTCTTATCTTTGTAAATAAAGGATGATTTTCATCTAAGATCCCCTTTAATTCCTGAACATAGTAATCAGCCTGTTCTTTATTATGCTGTGCTACGCTCTGTTTGAATTTATCATATAATTCTTCAATTTCCGGAGACATCATAGAAACATCCATTTGTTCAAACATAATTTCGTCCAATGCTCTATTGTACGTTTCACTTTCAGGATATATTATACTTCCGCTCTTCATTATATATAGATTGTCACTCATGATTTGTGAAATAGTTCCCGGCGAATGCGTAGTAAAGATAATATGACCATTAACATCAATATTGTTAAGCATTTTGGAAATAGAACGCTGCCAGTTCAGATGTAAATACGAATCAAACTCGTCAAACAGATACAGGCAATCATTTTTAGCTGTAAAACTTGTTAATAGATAGATCAACGCAAGCTGCTTTTCGCCTTCACTAAGATTATCATGGGTAAATTCATCCCCATCATTTCGGATTAAGGTTACATTAAGCATATGCAAATAGCCTGCATTTTTCAAAGCTTTAAGTTTGTAAAACAAAGCAGCTTCATTTTCGGAAGACTTTCCCCATGCTGTAAAATCATCAAAACTCATTATATACATTAGACCGAGATCTTGAGTGCGACTTACATATTTTCTTAGCTCATCTAAGAATGATTTTACAAATCCTCGTGCATTCCAATATGTACTTCCATCGCCTTTCTTGCTATTAGGACTCATCAAAAATAGCGAGGCTTCAGAGGAGATATTTTTGCATCCCAAATAATCTAACAGTTTATTATAATAAGCCCCTTTGTAAATCGCCGCTACCACTAACAGCAAATTAAGGTCATCTACTGAATAATAATCAAGATACTTAAACCCCGGAAAAGAAGAATTATCAGCTTTTTTCAATGCATTATCATAACGATTATCAAAAGTTATTTTAGCCGCATTTTTTTGTCTGTCTGTTTCACCTGCATAATAAAGCATAATCGTTTCCGGCAAAACATTAAGCATGTCTTTTTTTGTCAGTTTCTTTTCTCCACTGTAAATCCAAACATCTGATTTATCAAGAAACAGCGTATATGCTGTGCCGTCATTTTCGTATTCAATATTACATCCAAAAATATCCGGATACACTGTTATGCCTAACGTCTTTTCAGCAGCAACATTCTTAGCGACACTGAACGCCTCTGTTATCAATTCCAGAATATTGGATTTTCCCGCGCCATTATTTCCAATAAAAGCGGAAATATTTGAATCCGAGAACTCGCAATCAAAGTCTACAAGGTTTTTGTATTTCTTAACTGTTATTCTTTTAATTCTCATATCATTCTCCTAATAATATTTGTTTAAGCAGCTCCACCGCACTTTCCTCCTCGGGATCATTCGTCCCCAGCTCGCCACGGAAAGCACGGGCAAGTACAGCCTTTTTCATCGTATCTATCTGATCTATTACTACTTCGGCTGCTTGTTTAGATTCATTTTCCTTTTTAAGAAGTGAACTTATAATATCAACAATCACTCGTTGTTCGTTCATAGATGCAACAGGAATTACAAATGCACCTATTTTTTTAGCATTTATATTAGATTGGTTTACGCCATCGGTTTTTACATTATTACAATATTCTTTGGCGGCTGTAGTATTCAGAGCATAGTTTAAATAATCACCAATAATTTCATCATGTTTATAATCGAGCTTGATTAAATATCCTGCATAAATTGCAGGGAAATCTCCTCTATAAATTGAGGTTTTACCTACAAGAACAGCGCTATTTGTTCTGTTAAATAATACATCTCCCGAAGACAATCTGTATTTTTCTATATCTTCCTTGTCATCTGTATAAGCCAAATCGCTCCAGTCAATTTCTCCTTGCTTAAGATTACCCATACGAATAACAATTACAGGACCTTCTGATTTTGATTTTTTAGAAGTTCCGTATTTTAAGGAATGGCAGATATCATTTATAGATCTGCGTTCCCAACTCTCAATCCCAACCCCATTTTCTTCTCTCCACTTAGCAGTCAGCTCGCCTGAGAAAGCCATATGAAGAATAGTAGCCTTTCGTGTTTCAAAGCTGTCGATGACTTCCTGTGCTTTTTCTTTTGCTTCGTCCAGTTTTGAAAAAAGTGATTCTATGCGTTCAACTATGCGGTGTTGTTCGGGTAAAGGGGCGAGTGCAATTTCTTTTTTTGAAACCTTATTTATTGTTATTTGAGGGATTGCATTTCCATGATAAGAAAACAAGTATTATTTAAGA
>CAMWXM010000022.1 GCA_947178195.1 uncultured Ruminococcus sp. | reverse complement strand
ATATAAGCAGAACAAAAAATTTAGTTAATATTATCTTGAAAATATTTGTAAAATATGATAAAATTTATAATAGAAATAAAAATGAAAATGAGGGATTTTATGAAAAAAATCACACTGGGCATTCTGGCTCATGTCGATTCTGGAAAAACGACCCTCTCAGAGGCGATTTTATATAAAACAGGCGAAATAAGAAAATGGGGACGTGTGGATCATAGAGATACCTTTTTAGATACTCATTTTCTTGAGCGTGAAAGAGGGATAACGATTTTTTCAAAGCAGGCGGTATTTCATAAAAACAATATCGAATACACTCTTCTCGATACACCGGGACATTCGGATTTTTCAACTGAAACAGAACGAACTCTTCAGGTTCTGGATTACGCCATACTTGTTGTAAACGGTTCTGACCCTGTTCAGAGCCATACCGAAACGCTGTGGAAGCTTTTGAAAAGATACCGCATACCTACTTTTATTTTTGTAAATAAAACCGATCTTCCAGACGTGAAACGAGAAAATATAATGTATATCTTAAAAAAGAGGCAGGGAGACGGGTGCATAGATTTCGGCAATATGTTTTCTGAGGAATTTTATGAAAATACTTCTCTTTGCAATGAAAAACTGCTGCAGGAGTATCTTGAAACCGGGACTTTTGAAGAAGCTACAATTGCAGAAGCAATATTAAAAAGAGAAATTTTTCCATGCTGTTTTGGTTCGGCACTTAAAATGAACGGTATAGACGAATTTCTTGATATTTTTGACAGATATATTATTGCTCCCGGATATAAAAGCGAGTTCGGAGCGAAAATATATAAAATTTCTGAGGATGAGCAGGGGAATCGTATAACCCATATTAAAATTACCGGAGGTACTCTTAAAGTCAAAATGCCGGTAAAATATAATAGTCTTGGAAAGGAATATGAAGAAAAAATAAATCAGATAAGAATTTATTCCGGTAAAAAATACAGTACCGTAGAAGTAGCCGAGGCAGGAACAGTATGCGCTGTTACTGGGCTTATGTCTACTTATTCTGGTCAGGGTTTAGGCTGTGAAAGCAATTCAGAGATTCCGCTTCTGGAACCGGTTTTAAGCTACGGCGTTATACTACCCGAAGATATCGATCCTTATGAGGCGCTTGAAATGCTGCGGCGGCTGGAGGAGGAAGACCCTCAGCTTCATGTTATCTGGAACGAGCAGTCAGAGCAGATAACTGTGAAGCTTATGGGACAAATACAGCTTGAAATTTTAAGCGTAATTGTTAAGGAGCGTTTCGGTTTTGAAATTGGCTTCGGAAATGGTATCATCTCATACAAGGAAACTATTTCAAAAGTTTCTGAGGGGGTCGGACATTATGAACCTTTACGGCATTATGCGGAGGTGCATCTTCTGTTAGAGCCGGTTGAAAGAGGGAAAGGACTTATTTTTGAAACCGACTGCTGTGAAGATATGCTGGATAAAAACTGGCAGAATCTTATACTTACTCATCTTAAAGAAAAGCAGCATATAGGAGTACTTACCGGTTCGCCAATCACCGATATGAAAATAACTCTTAAATCTGGTAAGGCTCATATAAAGCATACCGAAGGGGGAGATTTTCGTCAGGCAACATATCGTGCGGTAAGACACGGGCTCAGAAATAACGAATGTGTTATTCTTGAACCATTTTACAAATTCAGAATGGAACTGCCTTCGGAAAACGTGGGAAGGGCTATCCATGATATACAGCGTATGAGCGGAAGCTTTTCACCACCGGAGGTATATGGTGAAACGGCTGTCATATCTGGCGAAGCGCCTGTATCGGAAATGTGCAACTATCAGAACGAGATGTTAAGCTATACTAAGGGAAAGCTTTATTGTACCCTGAAAGGGTATGAGGAATGTCATAATCCTGAAGAAATAATAGAAAAATATAATTATAATTGCGATGGAGATGTTGCAAATACTGCTGATTCTGTTTTTTGCAGTCGCGGTTCAGGCTCAGTGGTGAAATGGAATGAGGTTTGTAATTATATGCATCTTCCCAGCTGCATTGAGCAAAAAACGGATAATAATATTTATGACATAAGCACTGCACAGATTACGCAGTATAAAAACAGACTTGCCTCGGATAAAGAGCTTATGGAAATTTTTGAGAGGACTTATGGTCCTGTAAAGAGAGATATAAATAAGGCGTTTAAACCATCGGTAAAAAAAGAAAATGAAAAATATAAGGCAAGTCCTGTGCCAGAAGGACCTGAATATTTGCTGGTAGACGGTTATAATATTATTTTTTCATGGGAAAGCCTGAAAAAATTAGCTAATGATAACCTTGATCTTGCACGGAATACGCTTATTAACAGACTGTGTAATTATCAGGGCTTTTGCCAGAATGAAGTGATTTTAGTATTCGATGCATATAAAATCAAGGGTGGACAAAGAAATATTGAAAAAATCCATAATATTAATGTTGTGTATACTAAAGAGGCGGAAACTGCGGATATGTTTATTGAAAAAACAACCCATGAAATCGGAAGGAAGCATAGGGTGAGAGTTGCGACATCTGATAATATGGAACAGATAATTATTCTTGGAAATGGCGCTTACCGTATCTCGGCGACTGAATTTGAAAAGGAAGTAAGTTCGGTTGAAAAGGCTATCAGGGAGTTTATCTGCCGATAATCGCCAATTAGCCTTGAAAATTTTTATGAAATTCACATGAATTATAATGACAAATCGAAAAAAGTGTGCTATAATATAAAAGTTAAGACAATACTGCACAATCATTGTGCGGTATTGATTCAAAAAAGTATTTTTTTAAGGAGAAAAAAATGGATATCAATAATAATAACGTTATTAACGTAAACACTAAATCAATAAAGAAAATTGTCATTATTGTCATTATAGTGGCTGTAGTTGCAGTTTTAGGTCTCAGCAGCTTTACTGTCGTTAAGGCGGGACATTCAGGAGTTATAGTAAATCTGGGAAAGGTTTCAGATACGGTTCTTGAAGAGGGACTTCACTTTAAAATACCATTTGTTTCAGAAATTGTACAGGTAGACAACCGTGTTATGAAAACAGAGGTTGAATCTAATGCAGCTTCAAAGGACTTGCAGACTATTTCTTCTAAGGTTTCGATAAATTATCGTGTAAATCGTTCTTCATCTGCTGATATTTATAAAAATGTCGGCAGCGATTTTACAAATGTTATCGTAAATCCTGCTATTCAGGAATGTGTAAAATCAGTTGCCGCTAAATATACCGCTGAGCAGCTTATTACAAATCGTGCTGCCGTTTCTACTGAAATGGAGGACGCTATTTCCCAGAAAATAAATCCGTACGGACTTTCAATAGAGGTTTTCAATATAGTAAATTTTGATTTTTCAGAGGAATTTAATAAAGCTATCGAGGCAAAACAGACTGCTCAGCAGGAAGCTTTGAAGGCGGAACAGGATCTTGCCAGAATCAAAGTTGAAGCAGAACAGACTATTGAAAAGGCAAAGGCTGAAGCGGAAGCATTTAAGCTGAAAAATGACCAGCTTACCGAAAAAATTATAATGATGGAATTTGTTGATAAATGGGATGGTAAAATGCCTTCAGTTGCATCAGGCTCTTCGGCAATGTTCGATATAAGCTCGTATATAGGCGATATTGAAAAAGCTGCAGAAAAAACCGACTGATGAAAAACGCCGTAAAATTTTGCGGCAAAGCTGTAAATTGGAGAGAAAATGATAGAAAATAATTTTAAAAACCTTCTTGGAAAAAAAATCAGAGTTTCAGGAATAGAAAAATATGGAAATATACATATCGGATATTCAGAAGAGGAAAATAAGGCAGTTTATCTGTTTTCTGAAAAAAACGATGATATTTCGATAATAGCTGTTATATATGATCCGGATGGAAAAACAATAAAATTGTCTGGGGCAGAAAGCGGCAGAGCAATATTCGAGCCGTATATCAAAGCGGAGATCGGCACTGATCTGAATTATGAGTATTTTTGTCTGTATGAAAAAACCTGCGGAAGTATTGTTTATACTTTAAAGGAACAGGTTAAATATTATCTTCTTATTGAAAATGACAGTGGGCATATAGGCTTTCCTAAAGGTCATGTGGAATATGGCGAAACAGAAGAAGAAACTGCGGTCAGGGAAGTATATGAAGAGACCGGTCTTAAAATCAGCATCAATAGCGATACCCGTCAGGAGTATACTTATACCAATTCGGCAGGGGTAATTAAAAACTGCGTTTATTTTTACAATAAATTCGATGGTGAAAATATCAGAATTCAGCAGGAGGAAATATCTCGTAGTTGGCTGCTGCCTTTTGACAAGGCATATGAGCTTCTGAATTATCCACAGGATAAAATGATTTTAAAAAAGGCGGATCTTATGTATGACTAAAAAGGAAAGAGCTGATTTAGTATGTGAGGCTCTTGAAAAAATATATCCTGACGTAAAATGCTCTCTTGAATTTTCTGAGCCTTATGAGCTTATGATTGCGGCAAGGCTTTCGGCTCAATGTACCGATGCAAGAGTGAATATTGTTACAAAAACTCTTTTTAAAAAATATCCTACTCTTGAAGCATTTGCCAAAGCTGATTTGCTCGAATTGGAACAGGCTGTAAAACCTTGCGGATTTTATCATACAAAAGCAAAAAGTATAAAGGAAATGGCTAACCAGCTTATTGATAATTTTGGCGGAGAGATACCTCAGACTATGGAAGAACTTCTGACTATTTCAGGAATTGGCAGAAAAACAGCTAATCTTATGCTTGGTGATGTTTATGGAAAACCTGCAATAGTTACCGATACTCATTTTATCAGAATTACTGGCAGAATCGGTCTTACTTCAAACAAGGAGCCTAAAAAGGTCGAATCCGACCTTAAAAAGCTGATTTCTCCTGAAATATCTTCCCATTTTTGTCATCAGATAGTGCAGTTTGGACGTGATATATGCAAGGCAAGAAAACCTGACTGTGGAAAGTGTCCGTGCAGCGGTTTTTGCAGCTTTTTTAAAAATTCTGTGAAATAATTGTAGTAATTATTGACAAGAGACTGTAATGCTGATACAATAATATTATGCAATATCTGGGAAACTGTCCGCATAGGAATTTCTGTACGCCGTGAGGCGGATTTTTCTTGTTATCAATTAATTTGAGTAAATGTCGGACAGGCTTTGAATGGAGAATCTGTATGTTCGGATATATTCGCCCCTTTAAACCGCATATGCGTTATTACGAATATGAAATATATAATTCATTTTACTGTGGGTTATGCAAAAATCTCGGTAAAAAATATGGATTGCTGTTCAAGCTTATGCTGAGCTATGATTTTGCTTTTTTAGGGATTTTATATAATTCGTATAATTTTAAATGCAATACTATTGAGAGACAGCGATGCATTATTCATCCTTTTAAAAAAAGAGCATGCTTGTGCTGTACTAATAATTTAGATTATACCTCTGCAGCAGCAGTTATTTCAGTTTATCATAAAATTTGCGATGAAATTCAGGATAGGGGAGCGATAGCGTCATTATTTTTCAGAATAATGCGCAGATTTATGAAAAAAAGCTATATCAGGGCTTCTGAAAAGCTTCCTTCAATAGCGGAAAAAATTGAACATTATATGAAAATGCAGATTAAAATAGAGGAGGAAAAAATCTCTTCTATTGATTTGGCATGTGAACCAACAGCTCAGATAATGGCAGCAATTGCTGAAAATATATCCGATAACGATAATGATAAAAAGAATCTTTCGCAGTTTGCTTATCATTTGGGTAGATTTATTTATATTGCTGATGCATATGACGATATTGAAAGGGATCAAAAAAAGGGGAATTATAACCCTTTGCTGTTGAACTTTGATGATATTTCCCAGGCAAAGCAGTTTGCGCTGCAAAATATAAATATGTCATTGGGCGAAGCGGCAGAATATTATGTGAAGCTTAATTTAACTAAATTTCGCAGTATTACAGATAATATTGTTTATCTGGGAATGCCGAATTTTCGTGCTATGAATAAAAAAGAGATAAGAAAAAATAGAAAAGCCAAAGTAGAAATATAGATGCAAATGCCGGACTTTCGGCGGAACGGAGAAAAATATGAATGATCCATATCGTGTTCTTGGAGTCTCACCTCAGGCGACCGACGAAGAAATAAAAACAGCCTATAGGAATCTTTCAAAAAAATATCATCCCGACCATAATGCAGATAGTATAATGGAAGAAATAGCCAATGAGAAAATGGCAGAAATAAATGCAGCATACGATACGATCATGAATATGAGAAGAAACGGCAATTTTAATAATGCAAATAATAACAATTATAACAGTTATAACAGTAATAACAATAATAATTACAATTACAACAACTATAATAATATGTCAAATTCGATTTATAGTGAAATAAGAACATATATTGAGCATGGCAATTATACTGCTGCAGATAATATGCTGGAGCAAAACAGAAACGACGGAAATGCTGAATGGAATTTTCTTAAAGCAACGATATGCCTTTCAAGAGGCTGGATGAACGACGCTTATTCTTATTATGAAAAAGCGGTAAGACTTGACCCTTATAATCGTGAATACCAGATGGCGTTCAGTCAGATGAAAAATAAAAGAAGCGGACAAATGTATGGCAATCCCTATCGTAATAACAATAATACCAATGACACGGTAAACACATTGTGTAATTTATGTCAATGTTTGATTTGTGCCGATTGTCTTTGTGATTGTATCTGATATGAATAATATTAAATGTTATAGAGTCGCTTTGGGCGGTGTTGTTTCGTCACTATGTATTCTGGCAATGTTTTTTACAGGGATTGCGCCGTTTCTTTATATTACCTTGCCTATGATTTCGGGAGCGCTTATTACAATTATTGTTTTTGAAGTTAATACGTCGTGGGCGATGCTGACCTATATTACTGTAAGTCTTTTGTCAATATTTGTGACTTTTGACAAAGAAGCAGCATTGATTTTTATTTTGTTTTTTGGACATTATCCGATTCTGAAGCTTAAAATCGAGAAGATACCTATAATTATTTTAAAGATATTGATTAAAATTTTAGTTTTTAATATCTGTATTGTTATTGACTATCAGCTTACTATCTATCTTCTGGGTATAAGCGATTTTACCGATGATTTTGCCGCATTTGGAAAATATGGCATATATATTCTCTGGGCTTTGGCAAATTTAATTTTTATTATGTATGACTATGCTCTGAGTACATGCGTTGTAATTTATCTAAAGTATCTTAAACCTAAGATTTATGCAGGAAATAAAAAACGAATAAATAATGGCGAATAGATTGAGTGCAAAGGCAAGCTATTCCTTATACAATATTGACAAAAATAAATCCCTGACAGTTTTGTCAGGGATATTTGCAATATTGTCATAATTACAAAATAGCTTCAAGCTTTTGTCTTATTTTTTCATTTCTTGCTTCGTAGTCAACGTTCATAGGCTTGATTTTGCCGGCAGCAAAATCGTTCATGCCCTTTAATATACCCTCTGTGCTGTCTTTGACCAGGTATCCTCCGTGTTCCTTTAAAAATCCTCTCGGACCTTCAATATCAGTAGAGAAAACCGGTACGCCTAAAGAATCAGCTTCCAGCATAACAAGCCCCAGTCCTTCATAAATTGATGAAAGTATAAACAAATCACATGATTTTAAAATTGGCATAGGATTTTGTATAGATTTAATAAGGATTATATTTTTCCAGCAATTTGTTTCTCTGACATACTGTATAGTTTTATTGTAAAGCACTCCCAATCCGCCGATAATTATAAGGCTTGAATCTGGGTGAGTGTTATGAAATTCCTCAAAGGCGTCAATAAGACGGAAATGCCCTTTTTCAGGCGAAAATCTACCGATAGTAATAAACTTCATGCCGTCAGAATTAAGAATATGATTTACGCCGTTTGCATGAGGGCAGAAAAATTCAGTATTACTCTGAAATTCAATTGGCATATTTCCTTTTTTAACTATTTCGTCATGATTATGGAAATTATCCATTACCGTTATATTATCTTTTCTTCCGCTAATTTGATATGTGGGATTAAAAATAGCGGAAGAAACAGGAAGAACGTTATCAAATGAGGAATATACCCAACGCAACAGCGCTTCGCTCTGATTCTGACGGGTTTCGATTTCCCGTACCATATCGCTATGAACATAAACGGTTTTTTTGGCATCAAACTGCGTGAAAAGTCCCAGCATAGTATTTTCATAACCGCTGAAATGAATAACATGCCTGAATTTTATACCATAAAAATGGCGTTGGACTTCACGCTTAAATGCTTTTGCAAGAATCTTCTTGCTTTTTTTGCTGTCTTTTGATTTGTTTATAAGCTTTTCATAAGCAGATGCTGTTTTAAAATCAAGGGACATTTCCGAGCTTATGGGGATTATCCCTACGTTTGCAGGTATAGCTTGAGTTCTTAAAGGTTCACGGCATAAAAGCCTTTCTCTGAAAGAAATGTAATAATTAAAACGGTCAAGGTCTATGTTTGACAGCATAGAAAGAAGTGATGTGGTAATACCGTTTTTATCAAGATTTCCGCCGTAAATAAGTATATTTTCTTTGCCGTTTGAGAGGATTTTTTCTTCATTGGTAACTTTTTTGCCAAGGAAAAATCTCTGGCATATTTTTTTTACGGCGTCAGGCGAATCATAGGTGCAGTATTTTTTTCTGAATGCCGTATCGTCATAATTTTTCGGCTTATTTATTTCCTTTATCAGCTGATCGATAGTTTCGACCTGAGGAAATGGAAATTCGTCAAGAGAAACATAAACGCCTCTTGTAGAAAAATATTCTTCCTTATCATAGCAATAAAGTATAATTTTCTGACCTGAATTCGCAAAATCATAAAATACGCTTGAGTAATCGGTAATAAGGGTATCAGCCATATTAAGAATTTCGTAATATTCATATCCGCCTGGGAAAGCCTTTATATGCTGATACGAATTATCGTCCAGTTCCAGAGCCATAAGCGGATGATATTTTACATACATAAGCTGATTATCCTTAAGCCGGCTGTCCATTTCCGTCAGAAAAGCCGTAACCTCATCGGTCACTCCCTCGGTATCATATTTATTTACCTGTCCTCTCCAGGTAGGCATATATACCAGCACCTGCTTATTATCGATACCGAATTCTTTTCTCAGTTCTTTTCTGCGTTCCTTATTAAAAAAAACGGAGTTTCTCGGATAGCCTTCATTAAGAATGGTCGCTTTGCTGAGATTTTCAAGCATATAGGCGCTCAGCATTTTTTCCTTCATATATTCATTGGGATAGACCAGGAAATCACTGAAAATAAAATTTCTCATTACATTTCCCATATTATATACTTCATTGACAACGTCACGTCCCATATTTTTAAGAGGTGTTCCGTGCCATGTATTAAGCATAAGCTGACCGTCTTTTTTTATAAACCGTCTCGGAAATGAGGTATCTGTAACAAGATATTTAGATTTAGAAAGATATTTATAATAGCGGATAGATTCGCTTCTTAAAAATTTTGATTTTCTTATATTATATTTTTTGAGCATAAGCTTGATTTTTTCAGCCATATGCGGTTTTGCCGAAATGCAGAGCTTTAAATGTCTGTATTCGGGGTTTTCGGAAATTTCCTTTGCGATATAAAGAATATTTCCTGCCATATCCGAACCGCTTCTTGATTCAAGAAAGACCATCTTACTGTTGATTTTGGACTTCATGTAAATACCATAGTAAATACTGAACCAAATTCTTGTTTTCAGCTTATTTATGATTTTAGTAAGAAAATTTGCCTTCATGTAATATCTCCTTAAAACGTCGGAATTTATTTTAAATCATTTTTTATTTGCGTAGTTGAAATTTCCGGGGTTCTTGTCAGATAGACAACCTGGCAATAATCCTTTAAAAAGTCAAATTTACCTGTCCAGTCGTCACCCATAACAAATGTATCGACCTTAAATTCCTTAACATTGCTTATTTTTTGCTCCCAGTTTTCTTCGGGTATAACAAGGTCCACATACCTGATAGCTTCCAGAAGCTTCTTTCTTTGTTCATAGGTGAAATAGCATTTTTTTTGCTTGGAATTCCAGTTGAATTCGTCTGTTGAAAGAGCTACAATAAGATAATCGCCCAAAGCTTTGGCTCTCTGCAAAAGGTTTATATGTCCGTAATGAAGCAGATCAAATGTTCCATAGGTTATTATTTTTTTCATTATATTCTCCCAATCAAAGAGTATTTCAGGCAGCAGGATTTTTTTGATTGCTATAATGCTGCGCTGTCCTTAATTTTTACAATACATACCATTTTAAGTATATAACAATTTTCCATTTTTGTCAAGAATTAATTCGACAAAAAAAGAAATAACAAAACAAAAAATGCATGATTTTAAAAAAAAGCATATAAAGATATTTTTACCAAAATTACTTGTATTATTTTGTGCAAATTGATAAATTTTAAATTTTTTGCAACAATCTGACTTGTTTTTCACACTTATATTATGAAACCGGTTTTAAGGAGGAATTATGAAGGATTTTAAAACATATGCGGCTCTTGCCCGAAATGGAGATACCGAGGCTTTTTCAAAGCTTTATTCTCTTGTGTATAAGGATATGTATCATACTGCCGTTTACAATCTCAGAAATGAGCACGACGCTTACGATGCGGTAAGCGAAGCGGTAATGGACGCATTTTCATCTATCGGCAGGCTGAAAAACGAAGAAGCATTCAAAAGCTGGATAATGAAAATACTATTTGCAAAAATCAAGCGCAAACAGAAGGAATACATGCATCAGGATGAGGATATAGACAATTTAAACGACGGAGAGCTGATTTCGGGAAGCTTTGACTTTGAAAATTTTGAATTGAAGGAAGCTATGAATAATCTCGATTTTGAATCAAAAGCGTTACTTACTTTATCTGTGCTGGGCGGTTATAATTCTTTTGAGATCGCTAAAATTTACGGTATGAAGGCCTCGTCGGTACGCTCCAGACTTATGCGGATAAAAGAGCAGCTCAGATTAAATCTTACTGTGTGAAAGGAGAAATAAAATGAGTGAAATATACAATGATGAAAATATAAAAAAAGTGTTGGAGGAAAAAAATGTTCCCGAAGCGTTTTCGCCGGAAAGTATGAAGGTAATGCTGGATAAATTCGGTTATCAGCAGCGCCGCAGTCGCAATATAAAATTTAATATTATGAAAATCGGTTCTTTTGCGGCGGCGCTTGCTCTTGTTGTAGGAATTACAGCAGCGATTTATCCATTAAAAGATAAATGCGAAATAGTAGACAGCGGCATAAGCTATCATGATTGTGACACAAGCTCTCAGGCTATCATTGCCGAACCTCTGGGCTTTAACAATATGAAATATGCTGAAAGCTATGATGAAATTTACGATTATTTCAATCTTAAAAACTCCCGCTACTATGACAGCTCCAGCCAATACGTAAAAGGATTTGGCAAAGATGAAATGGTTTATGAAGCAGCAGAAGATGGCTTGGTAGACGAAGAGGGGATAGCTGGTGAAGAGTCAGACATGATGTACGATTTTGAAAGCGCTCCGCCCTCATCAAATTCCAGTTTGAACAACGCAGACTATACTAATACCTATAATCAGGAATCAGGAGTACTGGAATCGGATATAGTCAAAACCGACGGTAAAACTATTTATTACACATCGTCTTATGGAATAAAGGCGGCGCAGGTGGAAAACGGAAAATTTAAGGAAGTAAAAACCTTTGCCGAGGATCTTGGATATATAAATTCCATGTATCTCTATGACGATAAGCTTGTAGTAATATCGGATAGTAAATTTGAAGCTTTGGATTTTTATGACGCTTTAAATTCGTCTGTTGATTCAACAGTAGTAACTATTTATTCCAAAGAAGATTATTCTATGCTGGGACAATATGAACAGAAGGGATATTATACGGACGTTCGCCTGAGAGAGGACGGATTTATGTATCTTGTTACAGATCAATCCGATTATGGATGTTATGAGTATGACGGTGAAATTAAACCTCAGGATACAAGCAAATATATTCCGTCATACACGGTAAATGATGAAATAAACTCTCTTCCTTGCTCAAATATTCTTATCTCTGAGCTTGAACCAGACAGCACGTCTCCGTGGATTTCCTATATTAATCTTTCAGCATTTGACTTAAACAGCTCTGTACCCTATAACCCTACTGACGTAAAGGCTGTTGCCGGAAATGCAGGAACGATATATTGTTCTATGAAAAATCTTTATGTAACCTTCGGATGGGATAATACGGAGATAACCCGTTTTGAGATAAGCGAGGGAACGATAATACCCAAAGCCGGAACAAGCGTAAAGGGAGTCGTAAAAGACCAGTTTTCAATGAGCGAATATAACGGCTATTTCAGAATTGCGACCACATTCGATAACTTTGACTTTTTCGGACTTACTGCCATTGAAACAAATAATTGTCTTTATGTTCTCGATATGAACCTTGACGAGGTAGGACAAATATCCAATTTCGGATTGGACGAAACTATAAAATCAGTTAATTTCAATGGCGATATGGCATATATAGTAACCTTCCGTCAGACTGACCCACTTTATGCCATAGATTTAAGCGACCCTGCAAACCCGAAAAAAACCGATGAACTTAAAATAACAGGCTACAGCAGCTACATGCAGAGCTGGGCTGATGGTATGCTTTTAGGCTTCGGCGAAAACGGTGACGAAGATGGTAATCTCAACGGATTGAAGCTTTCCATGTTTGATAACAGCGACCCTGATAACCTGAGGGTTATAGATACTGCTGAAATCGGAAACAATTTTAACCATAAAAACGCTTATCTTTATTCTTATGCCATTTCCGACAGAAAGGCTCTTTTGATTTCTCCTAAGCATAACATTATAGGCGTACCTGTTAATATTGATCTGATATATACTGACAGCTACAACGGAAAATATGCCTATATATTCTATTCCTTTGAAAACGGAAAATTCAAGGAACTGGGAGAAATAAGTACCGATGTGACAGGCGGAACATATTTAGACGGACTTCACAGAGCGGTAATAATCGGCGATTATGTTTATGCTTTCTCCGATAAGGTTTTCATATCGGCTGATATAAAAAATTTCAATCAGGTGGACAGCTATGAATTTAATGACGAATATATTGAAAATTCTTATTATGGAATAATAGATTGATAAAATCCCGTGCAAAGATAAAATAGTCTTTGTACGGGATTATTTTAAAAGAGGCTTTTTAGGCAGGCTGCGCCGCACAATTTTGAAATTGTGCGGTATTGCCTTAATACTAAGACGGACGAGAAAACGTCCGTCTTAAAAATTTATTCCTATCTTTTGGCAAGGTAAATTGCAATTGCAGCAGCGTCTCTTATGTTGCAAGCTCCATCCTTATTAAAATCCGCCCATTCGGGAATATAATCTCTTTCATTCTTTGCACAGGATATAGCGATAAACGCAGCGTCTCTTATATTGAATTTGCCGTTGCAGTCAGCGTCTCCGTCTACAGCTTGAATAAAGTCTATATTATTTTCTGTGGCATAATCATATGCATAAGAGCCTTCAACGCCACGTATTTTCATATTATCGCTAAAAACAAAGCTGTTGAAGGTTATTGATGTTACGCTGGCAGGTATATTTACACAAGTCAAATTTTTGCAGGAATTGAATGCTTCGTTTCCTATAGAAGTTATATTTTTAGGAATATTAATATATTTCAAACGAGGACAATTCATAAAAAACTGATATCCTACTTCAGTTGCTCCGCCTGATATTTTTACTTTTTTTAAAAAGGCGCAGTTCTGAAATATATTATATCCGAATTTCGTCACGCTGTCAGGTATGCTTATAGAGGTAAGCCTTTTGCATTCGTAAAATGCAAAGGAGCTTATTTCTTTAACGCTGTCAGGAATCTCTACGCTCGTCAGATTAAGGCTGCCTGCAAATGCACCCGAACATATACATGTTATATTGTCGGGAATTGAGAAGCTCTTATCCTTTTTTCCAATAGGATATACGAACAGCTGTGTTATAGTTCCGGAATCAAGAAAAATCCTTTCATAAAGAATATCATCAACAGTATAATATCTCCTGTTATTTCCTGCAACGGTAATATTTGTAAGACTTGTACATCGTGAAAATGCCTGGTAACCTATATCAGTGAGATTTTCAGGTATGTATATACTCGTTAAGCTTTTACAGTCTCTGAATGCTTCATATCCGACATACTCTATTTTTTCGGGAAATTTTATACTTTTTAAAGATACGCATTTTGCAAATGGTGCATATCCAATAGAGAGCAATCCGTCAGGAAACTCTATATTTTTAAGTTTGCTGCAATTATAAAAAGCAAAAGTATCAATTGAAGTAAGAGTATCCGGAAGATGTATTTGCGTCAATTCAGTGCAGTCCGAAAAAGCGTCTTCTCCGATATATCTGACAGGCAATTCTTCAATTGTATCGGGAATTGAAACGGAAGTTGCCGTTTTGACACAGCTTGAAATTTTAATTAAATCAAAAATGCCGTCGCTGTTATTGTCGATTTTCCTATAAGAAATTTTGTCGTCATAGCTTATTTCGTCTACGCTATTTTCTTCTCCGTTAGCATAAAACGGAATAGCTGATGAAAAAAGACATAATGCTGTCAGAGCAAAACTTAAAATTTTTCCTTTAATTTTCATAAACTTCTCCTTAATTAAAGCCTGTTCATAATAATATTAACGACATAGGTTTTTAGATGTGTTATTTATGAACAGGCTCTGATTGTCTTGGTAAAAATTTTTGCTTTTAAAATTAAGCTGAAATAAAAGCTGAAAATGCTTTGTAAGTCATATAAACGTCTATTTTTGAAACTGTTTCAAAAGGAGCATGCATAGAAAGCACAGGAACACCAACATCAATAGTATCAACATTAAGATTTGCAATATAAGCTGCAACTGTTCCGCCGCCGCCCATATCTACCTTACCAAGCTCGCCGGTCTGCCAGATAACGCCGTTGTCGTCAAGAAGCTTGCGTATTTTTCCCACAAATTCAGCAGAAGCGTCCGACGTACCGGATTTTCCTCTCGCACCGGTAAATTTAGTAACGCATACGCCATAGTTGATATAAGCGCAGTTCCTTTTTTCTAGAACGTCAGGGAAGGTCGGGTCGAAGGCTGAATTTACGTCAGCCGACATACATTCAGAAGCTGAAAGAACAGTTCTTCCTTCCTCATTAAATTCAGCTGCAATATCGGCGATAAAATATTTCAGGTATGCTGACTGAAGTCCGGTATTGCCGTCGCTGCCTGTTTCTTCTTTATCGGTCAGGACTGTAACCGCAGTTTTCTTAGGAGCAGTGCAGTTTACAGCAGCCATTAAAGCTGTATAAGCGCAGACCCTGTCATCGTGACCATAAGCTCCTATAAGACTTCTGTCAAATCCCACGTCCTTTGCCTTGAATGCCGGTACTGCTTCCAGTTCAGCCGAAAGGAAATCGTCCTCCACAATACCGTATTTTTCATTGAGTATTTTCATAATGTTAAGCTTTACCGCTTCACTTAATTTATCTTCCTTAAACGGTCTTGAGCCGATAACTATATTAAGCTCTTCACCTTTGATTCCCTGTGCAAGAGGTCTTTTCATCTGTTCTGCTGCAAGGTGCGGCAGCAAATCGTTTACACAGAATACCGGGTCGCTTTCATCTTCTCCGACAGTAACTTTGATTTTACTGCCGTCTGCTTTAACGATAACGCCATGGAGTGCAAGGGGAATAACCGTCCATTGATATTTTTTGATACCGCCGTAATAGTGAGTCTTGAAAAGAGCTATCTCATTATCTTCATATACCGGGCACTGCTTTAAATCAAGTCTTGGGGAATCGATATGCGCCGCACAGATATTCACGCCGTTTTTTATATCCTCGCTTCCGATAACAGCCATAATAACGGCTTTTCCACGATTGTTTACATAAACCTTATCGCCGTCTTTAAGTCCCATTCCCGGTTTAAACGGAACAAATCCCTTTTTTTCAAGAAGGTCAACAGTGTATTCAACCGCTTCTCTTTCAGTTTTTGCACTGTCAAGAAATTTCTTATAGCTTTCGCAGAACTCATCACCCTTTTTAATATCTTCTTCACTCATATTAAAAAGCGCATGCTTTTTATTGCTCAAAAGCTTTTCCTTTAAATTCTGTCCTTCTGTTTTTTCCTTAGCCATTGTAATTACCTCCAATTATTTAAGTAATATTTTTTTATTTTATCCGCAGTTTCTTTTGCGGTATTATAAAATTCTGTTAAATTTCCGTTGTTTTCGATAATATAGTCGGAATTCTTTTGGAAAAATTCCTGGTCAAGCTGTGAATCCATGCGTTTTTTCGCCGATTCCCTTGTTATATTATCTCTTTTTATTATACGTTCAAGACGATTTTTTTCGTCTGATACCACGGAAACAATTATTTCGCAGTAGCTGTCTGTACGGCTTTCAAAAAGCGTAGGTGCGTCAAGCAATATAAGCTTTTCTTCCGATTCAGAATATTTTCTGATACGATTCAGTATTTCAGACGTTATATACGGATATATGACCGAATCAAGAAGCTCAAGCTTGTTTTTGTCTGAAAAGACGATTTCCGCAAGTCTTGAACGGTTAAGGGCCTGGTCGTCATTAATAATATCATTTCCAAAAAAATTCTGTAATTCCTTTAAACAAGGCTTTCCTTTTTCAACAACGACCCTTGCAATTATGTCAGCATCAATAACCTTAAAACCCTTATCGGCAAACACCTTTGAAACAGTCGTTTTTCCGGCTCCAGTCTGACCTGTAAGACCCACCGTAAAAACATCATCGAAACTGTTCATAGCTTTATCACCTCAAATCCTGCTGCTCTTAAAAGACGGTTATAAACTGCAAGTCCCACGCCGTCTTTTTGCGGTGACCGGACAAGAATTTCTTTTGCGCCTGCTTTGTCCAGCTCCCGAAGCCTTGAAAATAGGCTGTGCGCCTGTGTATCGCTGTCGTTTCCATAGGTCATAAAGCTGCATGGTAGCTTACTTTTGTCGTCATTGTCAAATATCAGACAATAAAGTCCATCTTTTTTCAAAGAATCAGCATATCCGGCAAATTCGTCAAAAGACCCCTCTATTATTTTAACATCAGCTTCAGGAGAATAATGCTTATATTTCATTCCGGGAGATGGCGCAGCACGGTCATTGGCAATATCGTTTAAAATAGCATCGTCTATTATTACGTTTTCAGCTACTTCCGAAAGCTCTCTTTCAGTCACCGAACCTGGACGCAGTATTCTTACAGTATCTGCATTATCAAAGGAAATAACCGTTGATTCAACTCCGAATCTGCTTATACCACCATCTATGACCGCCGAAATTTTCCCGTTCATATCCTGCATCACATGTTCAGCCGATGTAGGACTGGGATATCCCGAACGATTAGCCGAAGGAGCGGCGATAGGGAAGGAGAGTCTTATAAGCTCTCTCATTACCCTGTGAGAAGGCATTCTTATCCCCACAGTATCAAGTCCGCCTGATGTTTCGTCGGGAATTATTTTATTTTTAGGAACTATCATTGTAAGCGGTCCGGGCCAGAATTTTTCAGCAAGCTTAAAGAAAAGCTCCGGAATATTTACGGCGAGCCTTTCAGACTGTTCCAGATTATATATATGCACTATCAGCGGATTATCCGCAGGTCTGCCCTTAGCTGCAAAAATTTTTTTTACTGCGTCAGCATTCAGAGCGTCCGCACCCAGACCGTATACGGTTTCGGTAGGTATTCCCACCACTTCTCCTGATCTTATTAATTCCGAAGCGGTTTTTATATCCTTGTCCGAATCGGTCAGCATTATAGTTTTTTTCATTTTATCAATTCTGCTGCATAGCAAGCTTTGCCGCCTGGTCGGCGGTAGCCAAAGCGTCCAGCACTTCCTCCAGATTTCCGTTTAATATTTCTTCAAGTCTGTATATAGTCAGATTTATTCTGTGGTCAGTAAGCCTTCCCTGAGGATAATTATAGGTTCTGATCCTTTCAGAGCGGTCTCCCGTACCCACCTGAGTTCTTCTTTCCGAAGCGATTTTGTCGTTTTGCTCTTGAAGCAGTTGGTCATAAAGTCGTGAACGGAGAATTTTCATTGCCTTGTCTTTATTTTTAAACTGGCTTCTTTCGTCCTGACATTCAACTACAAGTCCCGTAGGAAGATGAGTTATTCTTACGGCTGATTCCGTTTTGTTTATATGCTGACCTCCTGCGCCGCTTGCACGAAAAACGTCTATTTTCAGGTCTGTGGGATTTATTTCAAGCTCAACGTCGTCCGCTTCAGCCAGAACTGCAACGGTAACGGTAGAGGTGTGTATTCTTCCCTGAGATTCCGTTTCTGGAACACGCTGAACACGATGAACGCCGCTTTCATATTTAAGTCTTGAATAAGCACCTTCGCCGTCTATGGAAAAGCTTATTTCCTTGTATCCGCCCAGTTCGGTGGGATGAGCGTTTAAAATTTCCTGCTTCCAGCCCTTTGATTCTCCATACATGGTATACATT
>CAMWXM010000021.1 GCA_947178195.1 uncultured Ruminococcus sp. | reverse complement strand
TTGGAGCTGGAAACGTGACTTGAACACGCGACCTGCGCATTACGAATGCGCTGCTCTACCAACTGAGCTATTCCAGCAAAACCATTATGTAGTATATTATACCATATTATGATTAAAAAGTCAACCATTAATACTAAAAATTTTTTTGAAATTTTTTAATATTTTTCAACGTTTTACCCTTCTATTGCGTTTTATATATAGAAAGGCGGTGAAGCTCATGAATGAAAATTATGATTCAGAACATATAAGAGCAATCTATGAACGAAATGTGGACGATATTTACGGTCTGTGTTTTTCCTACATGAAAAATATCCACGACTGTGAGGACGCTGTTTCAGCAGTTTTTGAAAAGCTTATAAAAAATAAGCCTGTTTTTGAAACTCCGAAGCAGGAAAGGGCATGGCTTATCGTAACGGCTTGCAACCAATGCAAGAGTATGCTCAGATTTTCCATACGTCACCCGAAAATTGACATATCCTCTCTTCCCGAACAGGAATACTGGGATAAAACTGAAAATTCAGAAATGCTTGAAGCGGTGCTTTCCATGCCAGAAAAGTATAGGTTAGTGCTTTATCTGCATTTTTACGCGGGATATTCTCTCACGGAAATCGCAAGCCTTACCAAAACCAAAGAATCAACCGTTCGTTCACGATTATTTTACGCAAAAAAGAAATTATTAAAATTAATTGGAGGGACAGATTATGAAAAAATATATAGAAATGATGGAGCATTTACGTCCGACAGAATATCAGAAAAACGAAATGCTTGAAAAAGCTTTTTCCGGTATTATAAAAAAACCTAAACGCTCGTTCAGGTTAAAATACTGCATTATCGCCGCTACCGCTGTTTTGCTTTTTTCCGGCACAACAGTTTTTGCCGATGAGATAAAAGCTGTTTTTTATAATCTGCTTGGTAAAAATGAGCTTGTAAGCGAAGATGTTTTAAACGAAGTTTATTCCGACGACGATGGTCATGTAAAAATTACTGTAAAAGAATTTCTTTCGGATAGAATAAATTCATATGCAATTATTGAATATACTGCTCTTGACGATAAAGGAAAAAAATGGATAGATAAAGCACTTATTGTAGAAAATATGGACGCAATGACTCAGCACATGAATTATCCTGATATGTTTCCCAATTTCAAAGACAATAACACCGCATTGTACGGAGTAAATTACAATCACGGCGCTGAAGAACTTATTGAATATCATACTGAAAACAGCCGTGTGTTTAAAGTGGTTTGTCTGGCTTCCGGCGGAGATTTTGGTACTAATTCAATGAAGCTTCTATACAATCTTCCTGATAAATGGAAAACTGAAGCAACAATAGACATTTCTGAATCAGTTCAGATTACAGATATTGAAATAGATAACAGTCTTGCTCCAGATAAATATTATAAGCCTCTTGGAATAAGAATTTCGCCTCTTAGTCTTTTAATTTATGGAGAAGACCTGGGAATAGTTGAAAGCGGAGTAAATCAGTCAGGAAACTGGTACCAAAAAATAGTACATGATGAGAATATCGATTCTCTTTACCTTATTATGAAAGACGGAAAAAAATATAATATTTTAGATTATAGTTTAGATGATAGTAGTATAATGTTAAACAGCACAGCTATGCTGACTCATGTAAGTAATCCTGAGGTTGAACATGATATTATTATTTATACCTCAGCATTTGAAGAACCAATTGACTTAGAGCTTATAGATGGAATAGAGCTTGACGGCGTTTATTATCCTATTGACAATAATGAACTGCAATAAAATTATTGTAAAAACATAACAATAAAACAGCGTGCAATTTAGTTAAAGTAACGAAAATTCTGGATACTTCTTGACATATTTCATTTTTTTTCGTATACTGAAAATATAAATTCCATGAGCAAAAGCAAGTAACCCTCAAAACGGCATCACAGAGAGTCGGGAACGGTGCGAGCCTGATATGTACGCTGATCGGTGAATGGGTTTGTGAGAAGCATGGTGAACAGAAACTTTTCTAAGTAGTCATCGCCGCAGCTCCTGCGTTATCGGGAGAGGATATAACCGTTTTTTCGGCGTATCTGTAATGAGGAAAGCAAACTTGCTTTTGAATTTGGGTGGCAACACGTAGACATAGTCTGACGTCCCATGTATTGGGACGTTGGGCTTTTTTTGATTTATAAAGGAGTGATTTTCTATGTTAAAACCGTCATTGGAGGAAGTAAAAAAGCTGGCAGAATCGTATAATACCATACCGGTTTTTTATGAATTTTCCGCCGACAACCAGACCCCGTTAAATATCTATCGGGCGTTTTCGGAAAAGGACAATAATTCGTTTATTTTTGAAAGTATCAGCGACGGCATACAGTGGGATAGATATTCGTTTATCGGTTCGTCCCCGAAACAGGAAATTAAAATTACCGGTAATACCGCTGAAATACGCACAGGTGATAAAATGGAAATTATTCAGGCAGAGCAGCCTATTGCCTTTTTAAAGGAACGTATGGCAAAATATAATTCGCCTACAATAGAGGGCGCACCTAACTTTACCGGCGGATTTATTGGTTATTTCAGTTACGATTCTATTCGCTATATTGAAAAAAAGCTTAAAAACGTACCTGAGGACGATATAAAAATGCCCGACTGTCATTTGTTTTTATATGAAGAGCTTATCGCTTACGACCATTTGAACAGCAACGGAATTATAATTTTAAATCTTCACACCGACGGCGATTTAGGTGCGCAATATGCGGCGGCGCAGTGGAGAGCCGAGGAGCTTGCTCAGACAGTATGCTACTATAATCCTCAGCCGAAGGAAAAAACCTCTAACGGTCAGTCGGTGGTACGCTCCAATATGAAAAAGGAAGATTTCTGCGATATGGTGGAGTCGGCAAAGGAGTATATCAAAAACGGCGATATTTTCCAGATCGTACTTTCACAGCGTTTTGAGGTAAGCAATCCGCCTGACAGCTTTGACGTTTACCGCAGACTTCGTGCGACTAACCCTTCGCCGTATCTTTATTATTTTCACACTCCCGATTATGACGTTGCAGGAGCTTCACCGGAAATGCTTGCAAAGGTAACAAACGGAGTTATCCATAACCGTCCTATTGCCGGTACTAAGCCCAGGGGTCGTACCTCAGAGGAGGACGCCGCCAACGAAAAGGCTCTGGCGGCCGATCCTAAAGAGCGTGCGGAGCATACTATGCTTGTTGACCTTGGAAGAAACGATGTGGGCAAGGTGTCGGAGTTCGGAAGCGTTAAAGTTCCACGATTTATGGTTACGGAACGTGCTTCAAAGGTAATGCATCTTGTTTCTGACGTTAAGGGTACTCTCAGAAGCGACCGTACCGCTCTTGACGCTCTTATGGCGGTTTTGCCGGCAGGTACTCTTTCAGGTGCGCCAAAGGTAAGAGCAATGGAGCTTATAGATAAATTTGAGGATAAAAAAAGAGGTCTTTACGGTGGAACAGTAGGCTTTATGGGCTTTGACGGAAATATAAATACCTGTATCGCTATACGCACCGTTTTATTTAAAAACGAAAAAGCATACGTTCAGGCAGGAGCAGGCATCGTAGCCGATTCCGTACCAGAAAACGAATACTATGAAACGGTAAATAAAGCCTTGGCGGTAATAAACGCAATTAAGGAGGCAGAGTAATGATTTTATTGATTGATAACTATGATTCCTTCACCTATAATTTATATCAGTATATCGGCGAGCTTTACAGCGATATAAAGGTAGTAAGAAACGATGAGATTACCATAGAAGAAATAGAGGAATTATCTCCTCAGGCATTGATTTTTTCTCCCGGTCCGGGATATCCCAAAGACGCCGGCATTACAATTGAGGCTATAAAAAAATTCAGCGGAAAAATTCCTATGCTGGGGGTTTGTCTTGGTCATCAGTCTATATGCGAAGCTTTTGGCGGCACTATAGTTAGGGCTAAAGTTTTAATGCACGGCAAGGCAAGCAATATAGTTCTCGATCACGACTGTCCTATTTTTGAAGGATTGCCTCGGCAGGTTCCATGTGCGAGATATCATTCCCTTATTGCTCAGGAGTCGGATTTTCCTGATTGTCTAAAAGTGACTGCTCGTGACGAGGACAGCCAGATAATGGCTTTGGAGCATCGTGAACATCAGATATATGGAGTACAGTTCCACCCGGAATCGCTGCTTACCGAAAACGGAAAAAGAATGCTTGCAAACTTTCTTAATTTAATTCCCGGCGTATCCGTTTCAGTTCCCGAAATGAAAAAGGACAAAAAAGAATTATGCAAATATGCGGCAAAGGCGGTCGACGGAGTGAACCTGTCAGAAGATGAAGCAGCAGCTGCTATGGATATAATTATGAGCGGGGGAGCGACTAATTCACAAATTGCCGCCCTGCTTACCGCCCTTAGAATGAAAGGCGAAACAGTAGAGGAAATAACAGGATTTGCAAAAGGAATGAGAGCGAAGGCAACTCATGTTGAGGGCTGTGAATACAGTACCGATATTGTGGGAACAGGTGGCGATCTTGCCAATTCCTTTAATATTTCAACTACCAGTGCGTTTGTAATTGCCGCTGCTGGAATGCCTGTGGCAAAGCATGGCAACAGAAGCGTTTCAAGCAAAAGCGGAGCTGCGGACGTACTGGAAAGTCTGGGTGTTAAAATACAGTCTAAGCCGGAACAGGCTAAGGCTTCCATTGAAAATGTGGGATTATCATTTTTATTTGCACAAAGCTATCACGGCGCAATGAAATATGTGGCACCGGTAAGAAGGGAAATGGGACTTAGAACTGTGTTCAATATTTTAGGACCCCTTACCAATCCTGCGACTTCCGATTATATTGTTCTGGGCGTTTATGACAAAGCACTTTTGATTGTTATGGCAAAGGTTTTAATTGGATTGGGCATAAAAAACGCTATGATAGTCTACGGCAACGATCGTCTTGACGAGATATCTATTTCCGACAGCACTTCGGTAGCCGAGGTTCGTGACGGAATAATAAAAGAGTATGAAATATGTCCAGAGGATTTTGGTTTTTCTCGTGCATCTAAGGATGATATTGTGGGAGGTACTGCGGACGAAAATGCAAAAATAACACGTGGCATTCTCGATGGCAGTATTCGGGACGCTAAGAGAAATATCGTACTACTCAACGCAGGCTGCGCCCTTTACATTACCGATAAGGCGAAAACTATTGCCGAAGGTATCGCTTTGGCGACGGAACAGATAGACAGCGGAAAAGCGCTGAAAAAACTTGAAGATCTTATAGAATTTTCCAATAAAGCAGACGAGGTGACGGCATGATATTAGATGACATTATTGAATACCGCCGCCGTCAGCTTGAAAATGAAAAGTTGCGCTGCAATTTATCAGATATGAAAAAGCGTGCGGAAAAGGCTCTCGGGGAGCGTTCTCCGATTTCTTTGAAAAAAGCGTTAAAGCAGGATACCTTGTCATGTATATGCGAGGTGAAAAAAGCGTCCCCCTCAAAAGGGCTTATATGCGAGGATTTTGAACCTGTAAAAATTGCCGTTGAATACGAAGCAACAGGAGCAAACGCAATTTCATGCCTTACAGAGGAACATTTTTTTCAAGGCTCCTCTGAATTTTTGGCGGAGATACGCCAAAATGTAAAGCTTCCTATTTTGCGTAAGGATTTTATTTTTGACGAATATCAGATTTATGAGGCAGCCGCTATTGGTGCAGACGCTTTGCTGCTTATTGCAGCAGTTCTTCAGCCCAAAGAATTAGAAAAATTATATAAGCTTGCGTATTTTCTGGGATTGGAAGTTTTAGTTGAGGTTCACGATAAGGAAGAAATGGAGCAGATACAGTTTATAAAACCGGAAATTCTTGGGGTAAACAATAGAAACCTTAAAACGTTTGAAGTAAATCTCGATACAGTAGCACGGCTGAAATCTTTTGCGCCTCAAAATTCAGTATTCGTTTCAGAAAGCGGTATTAAGAGCAATGACGATATGAAAACGGTACGCAATCTGGGCGCTGACGCTGTTTTAATAGGCGAAACACTGATGAGAAGTAAAAATATATCTGAAACGCTGACAAAGCTTCGGGAGGACGTATGAACATAAAATTCTGCGGTATCAGGAGAAAAGAGGACGTTGAATTTTGTAATACGCTTCTGCCAGAATATATGGGTATGATTCTAAGTCAGGGATTTAAGAGAACTATTTCTGCGGAATTGGCGGCAGAGCTGGTGAGGCAAAAAAATGCTGCCATTAAAGCGGTGGGAATTTTTGTAAACGAAGCTCCCAAACAGATAGCGGATATTGCAAAGGAAACTCTTATAGATATAATTCAGCTTCATGGTGATGAAACTGCTGAAACAGTATTCGAAATAAAAAGGCTTATCGGATTGCCTATATGGAAAGCGGTCAGGGTTCGGAACGAGCAGGACATTCGGTCGGCTGAAAAGCTGGGGGTGGATAGACTTATTCTGGAAGGCTTCGCCCCCGGAAAAATTGGCGGTGAGGGCATGAAAGCGGATTGGGAGCTTTTATCGGCTGCA
Organism: uncultured Ruminococcus sp.; assembly: GCA_947178195.1. Lineage (GTDB taxonomy): Bacteria > Bacillota > Clostridia > Oscillospirales > Ruminococcaceae > Porcipelethomonas. The sequence goes on along the minus strand of CAMWXM010000021.1, from coordinate 12,772 downwards.
AAACCGCAGATACCGTTTTTTCTTGCGGGAGGAATTACTCCCGAAAATATAAGAGAAGGTATAGCTTCCGTTAAGCCTGACGGAGTGGATATTTCAGGCGGTATTGAAACCAATGGAATAAAGGATTTTAATAAAATGAGAAAAATTGCAAATATTATTCGAGGTGAATAACATGGAAAAGATTGGCAGATTTGGCGAATTCGGGGGACAGTATGTTCCCGAAACTGTAATGAACGCCGTACATGAATTAGAAGCGGCATATAATAAATACGGTAACGATCCCGAATTTTTAGAGGAATATCGTGAATTATTGAGAAAATATGCAGGCAGACCGTCAATGCTTTATTATGCAGACAGAATGACCAAAGATTTAGGCGGCTGCAAGGTTTATATTAAGAGAGAGGATCTGAATCATACCGGTTCTCACAAAATCAACAATGTATTGGGGCAGATATTACTTGCAAAAAAAATGGGCAAAAAGCGTATTATCGCTGAAACCGGAGCAGGACAGCACGGCGTTGCAACCGCTACCGCCTGTGCAATGTTTGATCTGGAATGCGAAGTATATATGGGTACGGAGGATATGCGCCGTCAGAAACTTAACGTTTATCGCATGGAGTTGCTGGGTGCGAAGGTGACAGGCGTTGACAGCGGAACGGGTACACTCAAGGACGCAATCAACGAGGCTATGCGCGACTGGGCGACAAATATTGAAACCACATTTTATCTTATCGGATCGGTAATGGGACCTCATCCTTACCCCATGATGGTAAGGGATTTTCAGAAGGTTATTGGAGAAGAGGCTAAAAAACAGCTTATGGAAACGGAAGGAAAGCTTCCCGAATGCGTCATTGCATGCGTGGGAGGCGGTTCAAACGCTATGGGTATGTTTTATGACTTTATACCCGATAAAACAGTGCGTCTTATCGGTGCTGAAGCGGCAGGAAAGGGAATAGACACAAAGCTTCATGCCGCAACGGTAGCTAAGGGAACTATGGGAATTTTTCATGGTATGAAATCCTACTTCCTGCAAAATGATGAAGGACAGATAGCTCCTGTATACTCTATTTCGGCAGGTCTGGACTATCCCGGAATAGGTCCTGAGCATGCAAATTTATATAAAACAGGACGTGCCGAATACATGCCAATAACAGATGAAGAAGCTGTACAGGCTTTAGAATATCTTTCAAAAACTGAAGGCATTATTCCTGCTATCGAATCGGCTCATGCTGTAGCGGCAGCCTTGAAAATTGCTCCGCAAATGAAATCAGATGAAATTATGATAATAAATCTTTCGGGACGAGGCGACAAGGATATGCAGCAGATCGCAGAATACAGAGGGGTGAATATAGATGACTGAAAATCGCATAGATAAAAAATTAAAGGAATGCAGTGAAAATAATCGCAAAGCCTTGATTACATTTATAACTTCCGGCGACAACGGATATGAAACTACCGAAAAAGCAGTACTGGAAATGGTAAAAAACGGTGCAGACCTTATAGAACTGGGAGTACCATTTTCAGACCCTATCGCCGAAGGTCCGGTAATACAAAGTGCCAGCGAACGTTCCTTGAAAAGTGGAACAACTCTTGTGGGGATTTTCGATATGGTACGCCGTTTAAGGGAAAAAACCGATATGCCGCTTTTGCTCATGATGTATCTTAATACTATTTATCGTTTTGGAACAGAACGCTTTTTCGGACTTTGCCAGGAATGCGGTATCGATGGTGTTATTGTACCTGATATGCCCTATGAGGAAAAGGATGAGATTCAAAGCTATGCAGATAAATACGGCATACATAATATAAGCCTTGTGACTCCTGCCAGCGAAAACCGTATTCAGATGATTGCAGAAGAGGCAACTGGATTTCTTTACTGCGTATCCACAAACGGCGTTACGGGAGTAAGAAACGAATATTCTACTGATTTTGACGCTTTTTTCAAGCCAATAAAAAAATATGCAAAAGTTCCATGCGCTGTAGGATTCGGCATTTCCGGTCCTGAATCAGCAAAAAAAATGAGCAGATACTGCGATGGAGTTATTGTGGGGAGCGCAATTGTGCGTATTGTGGAACAGTACGGCACAAATTCTCCTGAAAAAATTGGAGAATTTGTAAAGCAGTTAAGAAATGGTCTTGATAAATAATGTGATTTTTATTATATTAATCAGGATTTTTATTGACATGATTTTACCTTTAATGTATAATAATAGAAGTAAAGGCAGCACAATCTTTGTGCAGTGCTGTTTCAGATATTTTATACAAGAAAGGAAAAATTAAAAATGTCATCAGATAAAAACCAAAATATTAAAACAAGATTTGCGCCCTCTCCCACAGGTTTTATGCATATCGGAAATCTTCGTACCGCTTTATATTCATATTTGATTTCAAAATCTCAGGGCGGTAAATTTATTCTCAGAATAGAAGATACCGACCAAGAAAGACTTGTTGAGGGCGCTGCTGACGTTATTATACAAACTCTTAAAGCTACCGGAATTGATTATGACGAAGGTCCGGGAGTCGGCGGTGAAAACGGTCCGTATGTCCAGAGCGAACGTAAAGAAATTTATCTGGAATACGCCAAAAAGCTGGTTGAAAGCGGTCACGCATATTATTGCTTTTGCACGGCTGAGCGTCTTAAATCTCTTCACGATGAAAATGGTTTCGGCGGCTATGACCGTCATTGCCGTGATTTATCAAAGGAAGAGATCGAAAAAAATCTTGCAGAGGGCAAGCCTTATGTAATCAGACAAAAAATGCCCCTTACAGGTACGACCTCCTATGTTGACGAGGTATATGGAGAAGTATCTATTGACAATTCCGAGCTTCAGGATCAGATAATGATAAAAGCCGATGGTTTTCCGACATATAATTTCTGTCATGTTGTAGACGATTATCTTATGGGCGTTACTCATGTTGTAAGAGGCAACGAATATCTTACATCAACTCCTAAATATTGTTTATTGTACGACGCATTTGGCTGGGAACGTCCGCATTATGTACATCTACCGCTTCTTATGGGCAAGGACGAAGAGGGAAATGTTTCTAAGCTTTCAAAGCGTCATGGTGCGGCAAGCTTTCAGGACCTTGTAAACGACGGATATCTTCCTGAGGCAATTATTAATTATATTGCACTTCTTGGCTGGAGTCCGAAAGAGTCTACAGAAGAATTTTTCACTATGGATGAGCTTAAAAGGGTATTTTCTATAGATATGCTTAGTAAAGCTCCTTCTGTATTTGATTATGAAAAGCTTCGCTGGTTCAATTCGGAATATATAAAAAAGCTTCCTGATAATGAATATGAAGCAAAGGTTATGCCTATAATGGATGAGCTTTGCCCGGGAAATATAAATAAGAAAAAGCTTGGTGCATTGCTTCATACAAGAATTTCAGCGTTCAGTGAAATCAAAGACCAGATAGCATTTGTAATAAACAGACTTCCTATGGGACAAGAGCTTTATACGAATAAGAAAAATAAAACTACTCCGGAACTATGTAAAATTATTCTTGAAGAATGTTTGCCTGTTCTCTGCGATGCCACGGATTGGGATAATGATAGTCTTTTTGCGCTTCTTAAACAGTTTTCAGCTGATACAGAGCGTAAAGCCGGAGCTGTAATGTGGGCTATCCGTATTGCCGTTGCACGACAAGGCATCACTCCCGGCGGTGCAACCGAAATAATGGAAGTATTGGGAAAGGAAGAATCTGTTTCGAGAATTAAACAGGCAATTGAAGAGTTATAACTATATTTTACAGGAGGAAACATTTTGGAATATCTACTTACAACAAGCAGTCTTACTAAGCAATACGGTAAGCAATTAGCTGTAAATCATGTTGATATGCATATAAAAAAAGGCGACATTTACGGCTTGATAGGCCGAAACGGTGCAGGTAAAACCACTATTTTAAAAATGATAAGCGGTCTTGCAAAGCCTACTCAGGGAAGCTATAGCTTTTATTCTGATAATGAAAGTCTATCTCAATGCCGCATAGGAACACTTATTGAAGCTCCGGGAGTATATCAGAATTTTTCTGCAAAGGAAAATATCAAATTAAAATGTATTGCAGCGGGAATCAAAGATAAAAATGAAGTAAACCGACTTATTGAGCTTGTTGGTCTTCAAAATGCCGGAAGCAAAAAGGTAAAAAAGTTCTCTTTAGTCATGAAGCAACGATTGGGCATTGCGTTGGCTCTTGTTGGAAATCCCGAGCTTATGATACTTGACGAGCCTATAAACGGTCTTGACCCACAGGGGATAGTTGAAATTCGTTCTATTATAGAAAAGCTTAATAAAGAAAATGGGATAACCTTTATTATTTCCAGTCATATTCTGGAGGAGCTTTCAAAAATTGCTACCCGATACGGAATTATTGAAAAAGGCACAATGATAAAGGAACTTTCTGTCGATGAACTTTCCAACGAAGGCAGTGAACGAATCGTGCTTATGACTGATAACAACCCAAAAGCTATTGAGATACTCACTCAGATGAATATAAGCAAATTCAAAGCAGTTGACGAAAAGGAAATCCATATTTTTGAACGTTTTCAGGATACCGGCGATATTACTATGGAACTTGCTTTGAACGGCGTAAAAACAATACAAATTTATCTTAATAACGACGATTTGGAAAATTATTATCTTAAACTTACGGGAGGTAATAAAAATGTTTAATATTATCAAAATGGACTTTTACCGTATGTTTAAAACGGTTTCTTTTTGGGTATCGCTTATTGTTGCCGTGGGAATATCTATGTTTACAAGCTTTATAGCTAATTTATTTGAAATGCCTGATATGTCTGCAGCATACCTCATAATACAAGCTTTTTCAAGTTCAGATGTGTTAATAATATGTACGATATTTATTTCAATTTTTGTACATGCAGAATCTAAAAACGGATTTATAAAAAATATTGCAGGTCAGGTCAAGCCAAGAAGTAAGCTTATTCTGCCAAAATTATTAATTTTGATAAGCTATATTATAATACTACCCCTTGTATATTTTTTGTTTTCAATTTTAACTTTCATACTTGTCGGCAATAATATTATTTTTGATTTTTCCATAGATATATTTATGACAATTGCAGTTGAGTTTTTATTGTATTTTGCCTTTGGAAGTATTATAATAATGTTATGTATTATCTCAAACAGCAGCGCTTTAAGTATTGCTGTCGGTATTATGATGAGCGCTCGTATATTCAGCATTATATATGCGGCCATTGATTTTGTTGTCAGCAAAATCAATCCCGGTTCAACATTTACAAGTTTTAAGTATTCTCTTATAAGTAATATGCAATATGTGGCTAATATGAATGATGATTCTACAGTCAGGGCAATTTTTGTTGGCATCGCTTTTGCTGCAGCAGCTATTGCTATATCTGTACTGTCAATTCAGAAAAAGGATATAAAATGATTAAATAACTTAAAAAAATCAAAACCACCCTTTAAATGGGTGGTTTTGATTTTTATTAACCGGCAACGATAAAATCCTTGTTGGCATATCCAGTCTGACCATTATAATTTACTACATACCATCCGTTTCCGGCGTCGCTGTAAATAGTAACCGTAGCTCCATCGGGAATAGAACCGATAATTTTTCCGCCTAAAGAAGGGTAGTCTCTTAAATTTAAATTTGAACCTCCGGCGGATACTATACCCTTAAAAACCGGTCCGGCATTGATAAAAGGTATTCCAAAATAATCGCAGAGCGACTGAACGAGATTCTTTGCAATAGGATCAAGATTATTTTTCAGCCATGTCACATCGTCTACATTATCATGATAACCTAATTCGCACAATACTGCAACTGCTTTTGTCTGGGTCACTTCTCCAAGACTTGTTGTGGGAACAGCTCTTGATTTATCCGGCAATGGATAAATACTTTTCAGATTGTTTGCAACAATGGTTGCCAAGCGTTCGCTGTCATAGCTTTTAGGCGAAAAATAAATATCAATACCCCGAAGCTTTCCTGAAAGACTTTCAGGAGCAGCATTAGAGTGAAGGGCAAAATGAACGTCATAATAAGCGGAATTTGAATCGGAAATTGCTCCGACAACATTTTTTTTCGGGTCATTCCGTACATAATTTATTCCGCTTGAACGTAAATACGGTTCCATTCTGTCGGCAAGAAGATTCATATATTGTTCTTCAGTGCCGCCTGTTACGTATTCATTCCATTCTTGAGTAGATGGACTTAAAAAAATCTTAGGCATAAATATGACTCCTTTCAATTACACCGTATTTTTCTGAAAAGAGAATTTTATTCCGGTTTTTATGCACTGACGCACAATTACAGTTTATGCGTCGATGTCTTAATTACCGCAATAATACTATATTATATGCCGAAATTATAAAATTGCCCATGATATATTTTTATCCGCCAAGTCTTATCATTTCGTCTATGCAAGCTTTGGCTTTTGTTATTAATTCATTATCCATTTTTATTTCAAATGCATTACCGTTATCAATATTCTGAAGAGTTTTATAAACATCAATAAGAGTAGTAAGCTTCATATTAGGGCAGATAATTTCTTTTGAAAGGTTATAAAATTCCTTTTCCGGGCATTCATACTGCAAATGCTCGGTAATACTTATTTCAGTACCGATAATAAATTCCTTATATTCGGATTTTTTTGCAAAATCCATAATACCTGATGTAGAACCCACATAATCGGCAGCTTCTGTAATTTCCGGACGGCATTCAGGATGAACAAGAACAAGAGCGTCTGGATAACGTTTTTTAGCCGCTTCAAGTTCGCACAGCTTCACTGCCGAATGAACAGGACAGCCACCCTGTAAAAGCATAATATCTTTATCCGGAAGTTGTTTTGAAACATAATTGCCCAGATTGCAATCGGGAATAAACAAAATTTTATTATTATTAATTTTTTTGCATATTTTAACAGCTGTTGACGAAGTAACGCAGACATCGCATACTGTTTTTAAAGCGGCGGTGGTATTGATATATGCCACAACTGTTCTGTCAGGTTCTTTTTCTTTTATCTGATTGATCATTACTGGATCCATTTGTTCTGCCATTGGGCAGCCTGCATGCTCGTTCGCTAAAAACACGCGCTTATCAGGAGAAAGCATTTTTACTGTTTCAGCCATAAAATGAACTCCGCACATTATAAACGCATCGCAATCCTTATATCTGGACGCAGCAACGCTTAAAGCATAGGAATCCCCGGTTTCATCAGCAATTTCCGTTATTTCCTTTGCCTGATACGAATGAGCAAGTATAACAGCATTTTTCTCTTTTTTAAGTTCAATAATTTTTTTCTGAATATCTGAGATCATCATTTTTTCTCCTTTTTTGATTTATCAGCTTTTTTGTCAGGCGTATGCTTTACAAATCTTTTTTTAATAAAATTCGGAGGATTAAAGGTAGATATATGAATAATAGGTTCTGTTCGCTCATGCTGATATGCGTCAGTTGAAACAGGAAGTTCCTTATTTCTGAGTCTGTTTTCTATAATTTCTCTGATTATGCTGTAAATCACAGCAAATAAAGGCACAAATACAACCATTCCAACAAAACCGAAAAGTCCGCCGCCAATAAAAATCGAAAACATGATCCAGAACGGCGAAAGTCCCAGAGAGTTGCCGAGAATTTTAGGTCCGAGAATATTTCCGTCAAACTGCTGAAGCAGCAGAATGAAAATAATAAACCATATAGTTTTTTCAGGAGACGTCAGCAAAATAAGCAGCGCACAGGGAACAGCTCCTATAATAGGTCCAAAAAACGGTATCATATTTGTAACGCCGATTATAATACTTAACAATACGGCATAGCTCTGAAAGCCCATTAATTCAAGTCCTACAAATGCAATTATACCTATTATAAGTGAATCGAGAGCCTTTCCGGTAAAAAATTGTATCAGTGTTTCATTTGTTTTTGAAGCAATTTTCAATATATTATTTCTTGTTTTCTCAGAAAACAACGCATGAACAATTTTTTTTGTCTGAGCAATAAATTTTTCTTTACTATAAAGAAGATAAATCGAGACAAATATACCAAGGATACAGTCTTTTATGCCCATAAGGAATGACCATGCGCTGTCGGTAACGGTAGACACAAGTCCGCCCTTTGAAAACATTTCCTCAAGCATAGGTTCAAGCTTATTTGCATATTTTAACAGCAGGTCTTGTATATTATTAAATTCCATATCAAATAATTTAGCCAGATCGGGATTTTTTTCTGAAAGGTAATTTGCAATATCCTTTACATAATCCTGAAGATTATTAAGATATGACGGTAAGCTTTTTATAAAATTTGTAAGAGTTGTTTTTATTTCAGGAACGATCGAACCAATAATTGCGGCAATAAGTCCCAGCGATACCAGCATAGAAACGGTTATGGAAAGGGTACGCACAAGAGAATGTCTGTCCTTTTTTTTGCAGAACCATTTTTTAAAATGCCGTTCGCTGAATACCATAAATGGATTTACCAGGTATGCTATGCATATTCCCCATATTACCGGCGAAAGTACTGACAGAATCTTATTAATGTATTGTAAGAAAGTGTTGTATTTAAAAACAAGCGCAACCAGCGTAAGACATGCTGCAAAAACGATAACACAATATACTGCAATTGCGTTATATTTAGAATTAAATTTAAATTTCATTTTTTTCTCCAATAGTTACATTCTAAGTTCTGCGCCTATATTTTTAAGCTCTTTGAGTACTTTTTTCATAACTGAATCTGCCTGTTCATCTGTAAGAGTGCCGTCATGAGAACGCATACTGATAGAATAGGAAATACTTTTTTTGCCTTCTTCAATTTGTTTGCCTTTATACACATCAAAAAGAGTGACCTTTTCAAGAAGTTTACCCGAGGCTTTTCTGATTGCCTTTTCGATTGCAGCAGCAGGAAGAACATCATCGCATATAAGGCTTAAATCTCTGGTAGTTGCAGGGAATTTCGGAAGAGGCTTATAATTTACTTCCTTTTCGGAAAGTTCAAGCATTTCTGGAATATTGAATTTAGCTGCATAGCATTTAACCTCTATTCCGTAATTTTCCGCAGCGTCAATGTGAATTTCGCCAAGAATACCGATAGCTTTACCATCCTTTACAATAACTGCGCTTCTTCCCGGATGAAATGCACTTTTTTCATCAAAAACATCGCTTTCGGAAGCACGGATATAATCGCAGCCGTTTATCCTTAAAATTTCAAGCAGCTTATCAGAAATACCCTTCATATCATAGAAATCAACATTATCGCCGTACATACCGATTGCAAGTCTGAGAGGTTCAAGTGGAAGTTTATCCGGCTGAGTAGGGATATATTCCTTGCCGATCTCAAAAAGCTTTACAGCAGCATTTCTGTTATTATAATTCTTTGAAAGAATTTCAAGCATAGATGGAAGAATAGTAGTTCTCATAACGCTTGTATCTTCTCCAAGAGGATTGGTTATAGTCTCGGTTTTTCTGAGAATACTGCCGGCTGGAAGTAAAATTTTATCGAAATATTTCGGAGAAATAAATGAAAATGTTGAAATTTCATAACAACCCAATGCAGTCATAGCGTTCTCTATAGTTCTTGTAAATTTCTGTTCGGCAGTATATTCCGCTTCGGCAGCGCCCTTGAATTGAGTTGATGGAATATTATTATATCCGAAAATTCTTGCTACTTCTTCGGCAACGTCGGCTTTGTATTCGATATCTATTCTGAAGCTCGGAGAAATTACCTTGCCGTTTTCAACCTTAAAATCAAGAGAATTAAGATATTTTACCATATCGGCTTCGGAAATTTCAGTTCCGAGAAAATTATTTATCCATTCAACGCTGAAGTCAACAGTTTTTAAATCCTTATTTTCAAAACAGTCCTTATCTATAACTGTTTTTACAACTTCTCCTGCGCCAAGCTTTTCAACAAGCTCAAAGGCTCTTTTAAGACAGGTCATGCTGATATATGGGTCTACGCCCTTTTCGTATCTTGCGGATGCGTCAGAACGAAGACCGAGCTTTTTTGATGTACGTCTTACCTGTACTGGTTCAAAATAAGCTGATTCAAATACTACAGTTGTCGTATCGTCCATAATACCGCTGTATTCTCCGCCCATAACTCCGGCTACTGCAATCGGTTTTTTTTCGTCTGCAATTACAAGCATTTCGCTTGAAAGTTCTCTTTCAACACCATCGAGAGTAGTGATTTTTTCTCCGTTTTCCGCATTTCTTACTATAATATGTGAATTTTCAACGTATTTTAAATCAAAAGCGTGCATAGGCTGACCGTATTCTAACATAATATAATTTGTAATGTCAACAAAATTATTGATCGGTCTTATACCGCTTGCTCTGAGTCTTTCTCTCATCCATCTTGGAGAAGGCTCTATTTTTACATTTTTAACAATACCTGCACAGTATCTTTTACAGCTTTCGCTATTTTTTATGTCTACCTTTAAAATATCGTTTATATCACCATCAATACCCTTAAATTCAGGTTCTGGAATGTTAAGAGGCTTATTAAAGGTTGCTCCGGCTTCTCTTGCAAGACCGATAACCGAAAGACAATCGGGACGATTGGAGGTTATTTCAAATTCAACGGAATCATCATTAAATCCTAATGCAGAATGAATATCCTCGCCTATTTTACAGTCTTCCTCAATAATAAAAATACCGTCCTCTATAGCGTAGGGAAAATCGTTAAGGGAAAGACCAAGCTCGCCCAATGAGCAGAGCATACCATTGCTTTCAACTCCTCTGAGCTTACCTTTTTTTATTTTAACGCCGCCCGGAAGAGTAGAACCGTCCAGAGCGACCGGAACAACATCTCCGGCTTTTACATTAGAAGCACCTGTAACGATCTGGATAGGGGAGTCCTTTCCCACTTCAACCTGACAAACAACAAGATGATCGGAATTTTCATGAGGGACTACTGAAATAAGCCTTCCTACAACAACATTAGAAATCTCGCTTCCTTCCGTTTCATATCCCTCGACCTTTGAACCGCTCATAGTCATTCCATGACAGAACTGTTTTATATCTATATCGCTTAAATCAACATAATCATTGACCCATTTCATTGATAAATTCATGCTATACCTCCCAAGTAATTAAAACTGTTCAAGAAATCTCAGATCATTTTCAAAGAGAAGTCTCATATCGCTTATGTTATATCTTCTCATAACAACTCTTTCAAGACCAAGACCGAATGCAAAACCGGAATAAACGCTGCTGTCGATTCCGCAGCCTTCCAGAACCTTTGGATGAACCATGCCTGCTCCCAGCAGCTCGATATAACCCTCGCCCTTACAGATACGGCAACCCTCACCGTGGCAGTTAAAGCACATAACGTCAACCTCCGCACTTGGTTCGGTAAATGGGAAATGATGAGGACGAAGTCTTATCTTACAGTCGTTTCCATACAGTTTTTTCATAAGCGTTTCAAGAGTACCTTTAAGGTCTGCCATTGTAATTCCCTTATCCACAACAAGTCCTTCTATCTGATGGAAAAGAGGGGAGTGGGTAGCGTCAACGGCGTCTGAACGATAAACGCAGCCTGGAGAAATAATTCTTATAGGAGGCTTCTGGTTTTCCATTACATGTACCTGAACGGAAGATGTTTGTGTTCTGAGAAGAATATTATCTGTAATATAAAATGTATCCTGTGTATCTCTTGCAGGATGGTCAGGAGGAAGATTCAATGCTTCAAAGTTGTAGTAATCGTATTCGACTTCCGGACCGTCGGCAACACTGAACCCCATACCGAGAAATATTTCCTTTATTTCATTTTCAACGATTTTCAACGGATGAAGCTTGCCCACACTCTGTTTATTTCCCGGAAGAGTAATATCTATCGATTCAGCAGCCATTTTAAGCTCTTTTTCCTTTGCTTTCAGAGCATTCATCTTGCTTGTTATAGCGTTTTCAATATCTTGCCTTACTTTGTTTGCAAGCTGACCTATAACTGGTCTTTCTTCGGAAGAAAGCTTGCCCATCTGTTTTAAAATTGCGGTAAGTTCACCTTTTTTTCCAAGATATCTGATTCTCAGTTCATCAAGCTTTTTTAAGGAATCGCTTGACTCGGCTTCGCTCATAGCCGCACTTTCAATATTTTCCAATTGCTGTTTCATTCAATCACCTCATAAAATTTAAATATGCAAATAAAAAGCCCTGTCCTAACAGGACAAGGCAAACTTGCTTATAAACCACCCATTATTTTTAGAGCCAATACTCCGCTGCCCTTAACGCAGGCATTACGTCAGCGCTTACAATAAAACGTTTAAAGGCTTTGGTTCAGCGCTGCCCCTCGTGAGTGAACTTCAGAAGTCCATACATATAAAACGGCTTTCAGCCCATGACCGTTTTTCTCTTTGAGAACCAGTTCTCATATGCTTTCATCGGACTGCCTACTCTCTCAGTCATAATGTTATATTATTATTATAATCAAAATTCAAAAAAATTGCAAGTGTTTTATTGAATTTTTTTTGAATTTATGATATAATTATAAAAATATGCTTTGTATGGTATAGCCTTAAATAAGCTTTGAAAAGGAGAAAAGAGCATGGACACATATTCAGAACAGCTGGTTAAGAAAGCTGACACATCTTCTGACAATATAAAAAAAATAATTATTATTGTAGGGGGTGTCTTAATAGTTGCAGGACTTTTATTTGCTACCTTTACTTTGACTCCATTTGCGCTGCTTGCTGCAGCGGCGGCAGTTTATGGTATTTACTGGCTTTTTACCGGAACAAATATTGAATATGAATACATTGTGACAAATGGTTCGCTGGATATTGATAAAATTATTTCAAAACGTAAAA
>CAMWXM010000020.1 GCA_947178195.1 uncultured Ruminococcus sp. | reverse complement strand
CAAAAAAGCAGGACGACATAGATATTTTAGCACTTAATAAAAACGGTGATTCGGCGATTTTCTGTGAGTGCAAATTTAAGAACTCAGCGTTTGATATGAAGGAATATGATGATTTGATATGCGCTTCACAGATATTCACAAAATCCGAAAAAAGATATTATTATCTGTTCAGCAAGGGCGGCTATACTAAGGCTGTGCGTGAAAAAGCGGAAAAAGACGGCACTGTATTGGTTTCTATTGATGATTTGTTTGAGGATATTTAAACATATGTTCAGTAAAAAAATGCTCCAACCTTAGCAAAACAATGCCTTTCTGATTTCTTAATTGCCAAAAGGTTTTTATAATTTTTCGGAATTTAATCCTAAAATAACTTGACATTTTAAATTTTTAGGATTATAATATATATAATAGTGAAGGAGGCTGATGAAATGAATGCTTTAATTGAAAGGACCGAATATCTTGAATGGCTGAAAAAATGGCGTGAAAAACAGATAATTAAAATAGTTTCGGGAGTCAGACGATGCGGAAAGTCAACGCTGTTTGAAATATACAGAAATTGGCTTATTTCTGACGGCGTGGAGAAAAGTCAGATTATCAGCATTAATTTTGAAGATATAGAATTTGAACACCTGACCGACTATCGTCTGCTTTATGAGCATATTAAAAAGCTGCTCATTCCTAATAAAATGAATTATATTTTCCTTGATGAGATACAGCACGTTGAAAGCTTTGAAAAAGCAGTTGACAGCCTATTTCTGAAAGATAACTGTGACGTATATATTACGGGTTCAAACGCATATTTTATGTCGGGAGAACTTGCTACGGTACTATCCGGAAGATATGTGGAACTGAAAATGCTGCCGTTATCATTTATGGAATTTTGCAGCGGGATAGACGAATCTCTGCTCACAAATGCTCAAAAATTTAACCGATATTTAGAGAACGGTTCTTTTCCGTATATTGCAAAATTCAATATCACGTCGAAAGAAGCGAAAGATTATCTTCGGGACATTTATAACTCCGTACTGCTGAAAGATATTGTAGCACGGCTCAAAGTATCGGATATTACTGCGCTTGAAAATGTAACGAAGTTTTTGCTCCATAATATAGGGAATATGGTGTCGGCAACCAAAATTGCAAATACGCTTAAAAGCGAGGGAAAGGGTGCAGATCAGAAAACCGTTGATAAATACATTCGGGGACTTTTAGACAGCCTTATGCTATACGAAGCTCAGAGGTATAATTTAAAGGGCAAGATGTTCCTCAAAACCAACAGCAAATACTATGCGGTTGATATAGGACTGCGGAACTGTCTTGTTAAAGGCAGCGAAAGCGATATTGGTCATATTCTTGAAAATATTGTTTTTCTTGAACTGAAAAGGCGAGGGTATGACGTTTATATTGGTCAGCTTGATGAGAACGAGATTGACTTTGTAGCGGTGGACAATGATGATATATCCTATTATCAGGTATCGGCAACAACCCTGGATGAAAGCACACTTAAACGCGAGCTTGCTCCATTTAAGAAAGTGGGAGATAACTATCCCAAATATTTGCTTACACTTGACGAGGTTTTCGGCAATGCCGATTATAATGGCATAAAAAAGAAAAATGTTCTTGACTGGCTTTTAGATAAATAAAATCAATCATTTTTTTCAAAACGCTTGATTTGACAGAGCTACACCACAATGCTCGTTCGTTATTTATTGTTTATTGATACAATAAGTTTTGTAAAATTACGATAAGCGCATTGCTATAGCTTGCCGTAAAACGGAGTAATACAGCCATTTGCTTATGATTATAAAAATCATAAGCAAATGGGACAATTTCAAATATGTTCGTGAAATAATATATGGTTTATCAAGAAATTTGCTATTGACATCATATACATTTTTTAGTATAATAAATATATAATACTTTGTTCCAAAAGATATTTATAAGAAAGGAAATTATGATGATATTATATCATGGGAGCAATGTGCCGGTAAAACACCCAAAATTACTTGAAGGCAGAAGAACACTTGACTTCGGACAAGGTTTTTATACAACTTCCGACTATATACAAGCCGAAAAATGGGCGGTTAACATTACAAATCGCCGTGGAAACGGAGAAGCAGCTGTTTCTGTATATGAAATTGACAATGAAAAAATATTGGAGCTAAAAACATTGACTTTTGACTCTCCGAATGGAAAATGGCTGAATTTTGTTGCAGAAAACAGAAAAGATATTTACAAGGGTGAAGAATATGATATTATAAGAGGACCGGTTGCCAATGATAATACTATGCCTATTCTGAATATGTATATTTCCGGCTTTTTAGACGAAGAATTTGCAATTAAGCGTTTATTGCCTCAAAAGCTTAAAGACCAGTGCGTATTTAAAACGCAAAAGGCGATAGGTCTTTTGCAGTTTAAGGAGGTTATCATATGCAAAAAATGATGTGTGAAGCTTTGCATTATTATGACAAAGAAGTTGTAAAAATGATAGTTGAAAAATATGGGTTAACACCAATGGAAGCAATAAACAAGTTTATAAAGTCTGAAACTCACAATATGCTTGAGGATATGCGTTTTGGAATGTATGAATTCGGATATCCTGCAATTTTTAATATGTGGGAGTGTGAACAAATTACAGGTGACCCTCGAAATTCAATGTATATAAGAGGTGAATAATATGACTGCTCAACAGGATTTCTTTTTATACCTGCTTGAAAATTATGCTGCATATAAGAACCGTCCTACAGGAGAAGTTCTTGAGGAGTGGGATTCTAAAAATATTACAGACTTTATTTTCAATATGTATGAAATGTATCATTCGGAGGCTTTGGAAAATGCTTTTTCCGATATTGACAGTTTGTTGTCAACAGGAAAGCCTGCATGGTAAAGGGTCGATTACTCATAAAAATAAATCCGACCTCATAAAAAGGTCAGATTATTGCAGAAATATGCCTGGGATTTTGGTCATTATTTGGTCTAAAGCAAATTGCTTTTTGTAACATAACATAACTTTCCGAAAACTGCGAATTTAAGCCATTTTTAAGTCCAAAAATTATTTTGTTTATGGCCAATATTTTGTAACTTATTGTAACTTTGTTGACCAAAAGTTGTCCAAAAATAAGAAATAAGATAGACGAATATATCGTATAACATGGAGCTGACTGTTTTGATAAACGGTCAGCTTTTTTATAGGCTTATCTACTCAAACAAATCATATTTTCAGTTTATATAATAGATACCTGCAAATAATTAACAAGTATAAAAATAGACACGCCGAAAAAACTGCATAAAGCAATCTGCTGATAAAAGTAAAAATAAATCAAAACTGTTTTAAAGCAGCCTAACGGCTGATAAGGGCTCCTGTCTTCCCTCTCTGTCGCTTACAGCGACATCTCCCCCACACCGTGGGGAAGTCTACTCAAACTCCCGAGGTTTATCGCATTGTAGGTTTAGCAGTAGTGATTAAGATGTTGCATTTAAAGCCTCATTAACACGGGCGTAGTAAATACGCAGGAACTTGTTAGCAGCAGCCATCATGTAAACCTTGTACGGTTTGACCTCAGAGCGTTTTTTGTTAAGGAATTGATAAACAGTGTTGTTTTCCGGCTGATTTTTGATAATAACGTCAACGACCTGAAACAAAGTCTTGCGTAATGACGGAGAACCTCGTTTGGAAATACTTCTTGACTTAACATCAAGTTTTCCAGATTAATATGGATGAGCATCAAGCCCTGCAAACGCAGTGATAGCTTTACTGTTATGAAAACGTCTTGTATCGCCTATCTCAGCCATAAACTGAGAACCGAGAACAGTACCAACACCGTAAAAATCCATAACGGTATCGTATTCCGGAAACTGCTATGATAGCTTGTCCATTTCGTTTCCAATGGCAGCAAGAGTTTCAAGTATAGAATTAAGCTGACCCACTGATTGTTCAATTAAAAGCTTAACGCTGTCGGTCATAGGCAGTGTACTGACTTGTTCTCTTTCATATGTATGGATTTTCTCAGCTTGAGATTCTTTGTAGTAGTAATTGTTCTTTTTGCACCAGCTTTGATATTTGAGTTTAAATGCTGATAATTAAAGCTTTGAAACGCAGTCAACATGATAAAATTTTGATACGAAATCAACCCATTTTTCGTGTCCGTCAGATTTTCTTTGAGGTGATGTAAACAATGAATTGGCATTAGGAAAAACAAAATCAAGCAGAGAGATCAAATTGTTTTTCTGCATGGTCAGCATTTTAGTATACTGAATATACTGCCGATTAAGGATTTTAAGAGTTTTGCGAATATCTTCTTCGGGGGTGTATTCAGGCAGGTCGACCCATTTATCGAGGGCGTAGGAAGCAAGCCTGAGAGCGTCCTTCTTATCGGTCTTGACCTTTCTGATCGAGTTTCCGTCATAGTCGTGTACCAGAATTGCATTGACTACGGAAACAAATATACCTGCGTTGCGGAGTGTGCGGGCTATTGGTTCAAAGTATGTACCTGTGTACTCCATAACCACCTTGGTTTCGCCGATCAAGAGTTTCAGTCGCTCTACGATATTAAAAAAAATCCGCACCGAAGCACTTAAAATGAAAAATGGACTATCCGAGGACAGCCCTAAACAAAGTATTTATGAATATTCCGAGTTTTTGAGAATGGGGGAGGATAACCTGCGGCAGCTTGCGGATAGATTGATTAAGTAAGGTTCACGCTATCGGGTTTGTGCTTGGTTGTGATTTTGCTTTTAAAGACTTGGTTAAGATTTTACAAACACATAAAATGTGCTGCTCCACCCTTTTGAGGCACAGCAGCACATAGTTTCCGACTGGTGAAATAAATTTATTTTTTTAACATGTCGACGGTAACTATTGGAGGCGTAATACCTAAGTTATCCATACACCATTTTTCTTTCATTTTCTTAAAACTCCCTGTCGGTTGTTCATAAGAAAATGAAATATCAAAATTTCCATTTTGGTCGAGCTTACACGTCATGATGTACCACTCTTTGTCATAGGTAGCTGCATACTCACCCTGTAAATCAGCTATATCCCCCATTAACCGAAAAAAACGCTTACGGTATTCGTATTCGTCAATATCAACATTAAGTTCCTTTCTCCTGGGAAGAAGGTCGCCAGGAAACACTTTTCCTGTGGCAGCGTCGATAAAGCAGAAATACATCGTAGACGTTACTTTTGC
Organism: uncultured Ruminococcus sp.; assembly: GCA_947178195.1. Lineage (GTDB taxonomy): Bacteria > Bacillota > Clostridia > Oscillospirales > Ruminococcaceae > Porcipelethomonas. The sequence goes on along the minus strand of CAMWXM010000020.1, from coordinate 14,414 downwards.
CCCGCCTACAAAAAGTAAATGTGCCTCTTTGTATTCAACAGGTATCAATTCGTCAAATTCAATTGCAATTTTTAACTGAAGATTATCAATTTTCTCTGTCATTTATATATCCTCCAAAATTTCAAATCCATCAAAATTTTTAAAGGTCTCTTCGGCTGTATTCAAAAAAGAAGCAACACCCGTTTCACTCGGTCCATTATCGAAAAATGCAGTGACTGTTACATTAAATTTTGTTGGTCTTAATGTATCAGCATAATCAATATCAATACTTATTTGCAGATCAGTGACATGTTCCATGTCTAATATCTTTGCCAGTTTATTTTCCATTATTTTCCATGGACTTTTATTTAAATGTCCGTCCATCGGAACTAAATTAGCAAGGCCGCCATCACCGCCAAAAATAGTTGCAATTAAATGTCCGCCGTCATCACTCTTTAAACGGGCTTCTCGTCCGGCAACTTTTTGCGCGTAAGGATTTCTTGTTCCTTTTGCCTTAGAAATTGAACCTGAAACAGATATGATCTCACCTTTTGAACCGGTCTTGTAAATTTGACCGGATGCCGTTTTGTATGTTATATTAGGTTTTAATTCCAATCTGCCATTTTTACCGAGTCTGTAAATGTCATCTGTTGCAGCATCCAGAACCTCATCTGTAGAATCAAGAACCTCATAAGAAGTTCGACGCCACATCCTTGCTTCTTCAATAGCTTCACTTTCTTTTCTGAGTGCATTTTTTGCCGCATTTGCTGACTGTTCCGATGATGTTTGCCCGACTGCTTCAAAAATATCATCTGTCTTCTTATAGTCTGTGTGCTTGAGTATCTCTTCGGCCTCATCTGTAATAGCCTCAACAATTTCGTCCGTATTTTTTACTAAATGTCCTGATTCATCTACAGCCTCACTAATTGCATAATTTACAATTTTAGAAGCATCTGCTTTTGATAAAGAATCGAGAGCTTTACCTGCAACCTTGTTGATAACACCTGACAAGGGCAATATACCAAGAACATCCGGAATTGCATTAAGATACCATTCAGTTCCCTGTGCAAATCCTTTATCCGGATCGAATTGCTCAAGATCAATTACAAGATCTCGAATGTCGCATACTACGCCAAAAGGTGAAAAGCCAACTATAATAGAACCTGCTGTACCCAGAATGGTTATGTCGCCCTCATAAGCATTTCCAAGGACGATCTGATCATAAGATTTTTGGAGATATATCTCCTTATCGCTTATTCCGTATGTTTCCTGCGCCCATTCAAAATATGTCCTATTTCCATACCTAGGAGCTATATATTCGTCATAGTAATATTTTGTAACAGTGTTTTCCCTGTTGTTGGCACCAATTACATTACCATGCTCATCTTCATGCGGAATGATATCCATTCTTATATCATAATACCACGAAATTGTATCTTTGTCAAGGTCTAAATTAACAAAATTTGGAATATATGCAAGAGGACGAAGGTCTACGCCGTCAACGACTTTATCGCCGTCACCGTCAGGATCGGTAGGATCGGACTTGATCGGCATAACATATACATCACGCATAAAGTTATGCAATGTTTGATCCAAGTCGCTTTCAACACGCTTCAATCCCTGTTCAACATAAAAGATACCTTCGTATTTTTTTTGCATTTCAGGGAAATTGGGATATGAAATACTTCCGTCGCTCTCAATTGTAACATATTTTATATCAATTTCATCAATATCTTTTATTCCGTCTTTATCATAATCGGTGCTCATTGTTGAGGATATATTGTTGAAATTTTCGGGTAAAGGCGTTAAACCGGACGAAGTTATGATCAGCTTTCTTTCTGCTTTCTCCGGGAATTGTATTTGGTTGATTATAAAATCGGAAAACACAATAACGTTGCTTTTTATATTTCCCGATGAAAGAACAGTATACTGTGATTTGTTGTCATTAACTATGTCACAAATTACCCCGAATGTTACACCCTTTGCCTTTAATTCATCTAAACATTCATATGATGTTCCCGTAGGAGGATATAAAACGGCATCTATCAAAAACAGATGTTTCTGGGATTCGTCTCGCAGAGCTATATTGTTGGCTTCTGTCAATCCGCGATACAGTGCGCCGCTCGTATCATTTGTAAAATTGAACCTGTTTACAATTGAAACAGCTTCATCTCTCGATTCAGCATATGTGCGAGTTCCTACACGATACGGCTCAACCGTGCGTCCGTCATTAACCAGAAAATATATTCTGACATCGGAAGCCTTATTATATATTTCGTTTACAGCGTTTAATAATTCTTCCTTGACAAATGATGTATATGACGGACGAACATATAAAAGAAATACTATGTCAATTGATTCATTTGCTGACAAAGCCGAACTGTCGGAAAGTGTGCTGATTGCATATTCATCTGTTACAGATACTGCTCTGCTGCGCCTTGCGTTGTTATTCTCAAATGTCTCGTCATTCAAATCCATGCCAAGACTATCCAGCCAAATCTCCATATCCATTAAACAGTAAGTACCAAGCTCATCAACATGAGTATATACCCTGTTATTTTCCGTATCATGGAATGTTTCAATAGGCAGAAGCATATTGGTATCCTCAAAATATTTGAAGATATTTAAACGTTTTATGCCTACAAATTCATCGGATATAGATACATATTTTCCGTTTGTATTCGCAACAACGCTGCTGTCAAGGTCAAAGTTAATTACAACATCTTCAACTTTTAATCCGTAAGCATATGTAAATTCAGGAGCAATTCCTATAACAGCACTGCTATTCATTGCATTTACATAACTGCTCTTTTTCGAATACAAATTATTTTCAGCAACGCCCGCTGCAGTAATGTCGACGGAAACTTTAAAGACGTTTTCAGATGAATTAACATCCTGCAATATCTTTGAATCCACACCAATATGCTGCACGAAAGTACGCTCGGTATCAGACGTTCCGTCTGTAGACGCATTTGTAGGGTTAAGACCGAGAGCGATTTCGTCGCTGTCAGAAACCCTATCGCCATCAGTATCAAATTTCAGAGGATCGGTATTGTATATATTTACTTCGTCACTGTCTGTCAGTCCGTCATTATCGCTGTCGGCATTATTAGGTTCAGTACCCAGCTCGTATTCACGGAAATTGGACAAGCCGTCATTGTCAAAATCCTCATCACCGTCATTTATACCGTTATCATCGGAATCTGCCTTTACAGGATCAGTTTCAAGAGTATAAACCTCATAACCGTCAGGCAGACCATCGCCGTCTGTGTCGGAGTTTGTTGGGTCGGTTCCAAAATAATATTTTTCGATAATATCAATAAGACCGTCATTATCGGTATCGGTGTCATCTTCCCAATCAATAGGATAATATACAGATGTAGACTTACTCTCAGCTGTCAGCTTGCCAACAGTCTGCTTAACTCTGAAATATAAAACGTCAAACTCTCCGTCAGGAGTATAGATAAATTCTTTTGCATTTTCTACTGTGCCTATGGAAGTAAAATTATCATTATCCTCGGACACTAAAATCTCATATGTGCCCTTATTAAAACTGGTTATCCAAGAAACCTTTATATTGCCACTTTCCTCATCATAATTTGCAGATGTAATAACAGCAAGAACGATAGAATTATTAACTGTTACAACATTGCTCTCTGCAGATTTATTGCCTGCTGTCTGAACGACCTTGAAATAAATTTCCTCAAAATCTGTTGCAGGAGTGTAGACATACTCGGACACGCCCTTGACAGTGCCGATTGAAATAAATTCCTCTCCGTCCTCAGACATAAATATCTCAAAAGAGCCATTGTCGGTATTGGTTTCCCAAGATATAGTTATATCGCCGCTTTCTTCGTCATAAACACCATTTGCAGATATGGTAATATCCTCGGAAGATTTGGTGTTTGTAACAGATACAACATTACTCTCGGCAGACTGCTCGTCCACAGTCTGAACAACCTTGAAATACAGTGTTTCAAAGTCATTGTCGGGAGTATAAACATATTCGGACACACCTGTAACAGTACCGACAGAAGCAAAATTCTCGCCGTCGGAAGACATAAGAATGTCAAACATACCTTCCTGCTTATTAGAATCCCACGATATAGTTACATTGCCATTCTCTTCATCATATGCCGCATTAGCGGTAATTTCAATTTTTTCATCTTCAATAGGCGGATCTACAGGCGTAGCTGTTCCATTGCTCTCGCCGATAACGACCTGAGTAAGTCTGAAATTGCTGAGAACAGCCTCAACACTCGCCTCTTTTGTTCCGGTAAAGCCGATTGTCATAGAAGAATTGGGTTGAACAGGATTTGTCCAGACCTCGGCTGCAATAGTATATGACGTGCCGTTGTTTTCCAGCACACGACCGTTCCAAAGATCAATAACAGCAAAATTGCTGTCAAAGCTCAAAGTCCATGCCTCAAGTGGTGCAGCTGCATAATTTGTAATAACGATCTCGCCTTGAACACCGGTATCCCATTCATTGGTTATATTGTATGTAACATCATAATTCTCGGTCACGTCAACTCTTTTGGAATAGAGTTCAAAACTCTCCGGTAAAGAAAGATCATCGCCTGTAAGCCTATAGCCATACATTACGCACTGATTCGGAGCAATTTCAAAATTCCAGTCAACGTTTCTTATAACGTACTCGGAATCATTTTGCTCATAAATGCCTGCATTCCACAGATTGCTGACTGCGCCTTGTGCGTCGTATTTTAAAGCCCAGTTGAGGATAGAATCTTCTCCTGTGTTGTAAACGGTAAGCTCAACGTTCTGTGAACCGGACCATGCGTCTGTTACATAATACTCTACATAATAATCATCGTAGGTATACGTTGTCTTGTCAATAACCGAAGCACTGCCATTTTCGGCAGCTGCGGGAACCGATGGGAATACGGAAAGGGACATTGCTGCCGCCAAAACCGCTGAGACAGATTGCTTAAATCGTCTGTAAAAAGATTGTTTCATTCGTTTGACCTCCATTTTTTATAAGTAAATTGCCTATGGATAATTTTTTTTAACATTTACTTAATCATTAATATAAAATTACCCACACTTAATCTGTACTATTATACTTCTTATTTCGACAAATAGCAACAGAAATCCGATAAACGGTATAAAAAATAGAATTAAACGCATATTTTTGAAAAATTAAAGACTTGCAGTGAATTATATACTAAAAGAATGTTGTACACATTTTGCGAAAGATATAGTTATTGACTGATCAAATCAAATTGATTTCACTTTTTACTATTGTTTCCTCTTGAAAATACAAGAATGTATCTTTAATAATTTTTCGTATTATTGTAACAACCCGCAGCAGTACTGCGGGTTGTATAACAGCGTATTATCGGCGTTTATGGCTTTCAATCTCTTGTATAAACAGGCAATACCGTATTGGGTGCTCAATTCATGTTCGGTTCGATGCGATCCCCAGTCAGCTACCTTGCCTGTATCAAGCAGATTATTATGAGCAAAGGAGGCAAGCCACTGAATTTCCGCCCGTGCATCAAGATCATTTCAATTTGTCATCAGCCGTTCTCTGTTTATAAGCAGCGCTTTTACTGCTCCTTCTATCAGATAGTCGGTCACATCCTTATGTTCTGTATCGGAGAAATTCCGTTCAAGCAAATGAGAAAGGATATCCGCCACACCGTAGGCTGTCTGGAAAGCAGGCAGCTTTAATGTATACTTCGGATTCATTATTGCAAATTTGGGAATAATGCGGTCGTCCTCAAACTCCAGTTTCCATTCGCCGTTTGGCTGTATCAATAGCGCTGCCGCCTCCAACTGCAAGCACAAAATCAACATTTTTCTCTTTACCAAGCGCAGACAGCTGCTGCACAAGCTCAATTGACGGATTAGGAACTACATTGCCGTTCTCGTAAAAATCAGTACTAAGCTTTTGGCAGATCTTTTTCAAACTCCTGCACGGAATTCTAAAATGGTGTCTTGGAAATATGTTGTAAAACGCCGCAAGCCTTGTAATATAGCCATTCTGCGGAAAGTTGTGAAATAATAAGTTATGCTATTTTAATCTAACTTTTCGTATATTTAACGGACAAATAGTTTTTACAAAAATCATCTTAGTAAACGCAAATTTTACGAGCTTTGTAGAAATGAAAATAGTGACATCCCTACAGAAATTGAAAATGTCGGCTGATTTTTTCTATATGTCTGAAATATGCTGAAAGCCCCGTAATATAGCCACTTAACGGCAAGCTGCGAAAAACATATTATGCTGTTTTAACCTAACTTTTCGCAGCTTTAGCGGACAGTTAGCGGACAAGATTTAAAAAAATCATTTCCGAAAATTCCAATTTTACAAGCTTTGCGAGAATAATAATGAACCTTGCTGAAATCAAACCAATAACCCCGTACAATCAAGGTTGTAGATATATTAACGAACCTACACCGTGGGCAACGCCCACACCACTCCGTCCTGACGGTACAAACCTCCTGCTGTTCCACGTGAACGCTTTGCCGCCCATATTAAGAGATATGGTACATGCGATAGCAACTACAACTTCAACTGTATGTGCACATTTTTCAGGGGGGAATTCGGGGGATTAACTTACTCCGAACATGGTATTGTCTGCAGTCAAACGGCTTTTGGATAGCCGTTTAACATACCTCGCTATATGCTCCACAACAGCATATCCTACAAATAGCGTTTTTGCATGAATTTGCCAGTGATTAGTGATATCTGAAAAACTTTTTGCAGCCGTGCAATTGATATAAGAATTAAAAATGTTACCTTTTCTGCTTCCGAGAGTGATTTTGCTGTATTGGGTTGATTTTTTTGTTTATTTGCAGCAATATTATTGAAAAAATAACCGCAATTATCGAAAAAAGCTGCCCATTGGATATAAAAATAATATTTTTGGGTGTATTTCTAAGAAATTCCAGCAAGAATCTGCAGATGGAATAGGAAAACATACACACCGGATATGCAAATCCTCCATAAGGATATTTCCTCTCTATTGAAAAGCACTGTTCCAGGATCAAAAGATCGCATACCACTTCCATAAGCTGAACAGGCAAAATGATCGGTGTAGAATCTTTCCAAATCGTGATAGCTCCACAGCAGCCGTTAAAAAAACAGCCTGATCTTGTTGCTGTAAGCAGCATTACTGAAAGCGGAGAATAAAAGTCATACAGTTTCCATACATTCTCTTTTGTGATCTTCGCAATAACAGGTGTAAGCAAAAGAACCGCATAACACGCACCAAACATCGAAACACCACTGAGTTCAAGCTTTACCGTTTGACCGGCAATACTTTGTTCAATAATATACAGTAGCTTGGCGCCTATGTATGTGATGACAAGGAGAATAACAGGATAGACCACTCCTTTAAGTTTGATGAAACCATACTTTTCACACCTTAAAATACTCATAGGGAATGTTATCGCAAATCCGCATAAAAGCATGAACCAATAAATTGGTATTCCAAGAATTTTCAGATCATGATATTTGAATGTGCCCCCATATCCTACGAATGCAAAATCATATTGAAGGTGCTTGCAGAAAATACCCTCGGCTGCAAACACCAATGCAATGATTCCGAAAAACAATGCAAAATATGCTGGTCTTAATTTTATTTTCATTGTGAATTCCTCCATAAAGGAAAGCGAATCCCCCGAAAGGGGATCCGCTCGTATAATTTTTTGTAAGATTTTAAGCGCAAGCGCCGTAATATCTTTCAAGGGATTTTGCAGCAGCCTCGATTGCTGTTTTGCAGTTACTAAGGCTTGTCTCGTACATTGGTTTAATAGATTCGTAATTCTTATACATTCCTGTTGCCATATCCTCGCCTAAACGCCTTGCGACCGCAATATCGATCATGTAGAAAGGCAATTTTTCGGAAAAGTCGGCATATGCAACAATATTGCCATTATGTAATTTAGCGTTATTTGCTGCAACAAGAGTTCCGGTTCCTGTTTTGTAACCGATCTGATTGATATAATACTGGGACAAGCTGCTTGCCATTGAAGTGTATGCTACTGTCTGGGCTGCAGTTTCAGAAAGATCGTCAATGTGAAGTACATTATTGCCGTAAAACACTCTGACAAGCTCAATAATGGCACCAACTGGTACGCCACCAATAACAACCTCCCCTACTAATTCGTGCATTATAGTAGAAAGAGCTGTTTCACCTACGGGTTTTATATAATCTGATACTGCTGCGAATTGACCCCATATATTCAAATCTCCGTTATACATGTTATTAAGATAATATTTAACGTTTCCTGCTGCATTTTTGAGATAGAAATTGCTGTCTGAATCATTGTAGATCGCATTAAGAAGTTCTATATTATTTTTCATAGTATCAAGATTTGCTGCCATTCGGTTATATTCGGTCACAGTATCACCTATTGTGTTCGCTTCTTCCAGTAAAAAGTTAAATATTTTAGCTCCTTTAAAAAATTTGTCAATTGCAGAGGTTTTAACGCTGATGTCCCAATTTAAACCGTCAATTTTACCACATTCAGTCATATACTGATTAGAAAGTGTTTTTATGTAATACGATGTCATTTCCTCTGTCCAGTAATCAGCTTCCTTGAATGTCTGTAATTCATAAGCATAATAGTTCAGACTTTGTAAATGTTCGGTAACCAGAGCCCTGTCGCTAAGTGTTGATAACTTTGTAACCCAATTCGAAATCTCTATACCTGTTTTGTCCAATTCTCCAGGCGGATTAAGAATAGTTAGCATTGTGTTGATAATTTCTGATAAAGATTTAGTACTTTCCAATAACTTATCCTCAGTTTCAGCGCGTTCTATCGCATTTTCATACTGATTCAGTATTTCCTTTGTAAGATTCTCAGCAAATTCCTTATTATACTTTTTTGCCAATGTTTCTTCCTGAGTTTCTCCGATTGCCTCAAACATCTTTATAATACAAGCCTGATAAATGGATGTCTGATCAAATGTTGAACCAAAGAAAGCATTTCCTACCCACACAGCGCCTCTTTCAAGAGAACTATTATTGTACAATTCAAAATATTCATTTGATAAGAAGTGTCTATTGTCTGTCATAAACTCAATGGAATAAGCGTCTAAATACGAATTAGGCTTAAGAGGACTTGTTCCAATTTCTTTTGTTTCCTGATAATCATTCAATCCGTCATTATCGGAATCCTCATCATACGGATAAGAATGGACTATCGCATAAATACCGTCATCATTGTCAACGATCTCTATTTCTTCACCATTGAGCAAGCCATCACCGTCAAAATCGTACTCGATATCCTGAACTTCCTCGTAAGAATAACCACCGAATAACAATGTGCCCTTGGTTGTCAGTATTTTACCGTCACACATTAGCTTTGTAAGATAATCGCTTATTCCATCGTGATTAGAATCATAGCCTTTCAATTTGTCAAAGGTGAGGTCACCGATATCGTCATATACATCCTCGATGAGAAGAGCATTATCGGGAATGTTTTCTGCTTCTTCTCCGATAGTAGCAAGATAATAATTACCTTTCGTACCATCAGCAATTCTTTGCAGCAGTTCAATATCAACTTCACCTGAGCCTACAAGTCCAACAGTATGTATTATGATTTCATTGCTAAGTGCTTCTGCTATTAGATCATCATATGAATAACTGGTAGTTGTGTCCGAACCGTCTGTCAGGAATATAATATACTTATATGTTGCAGTTGATGAAGCAAATTCATCCAGTGCATTTCTGATACCTGCTGCGCCGTTAGTTCCTGCAGTAGTATCAGAACCGGCACATCCGCCTCCATCGCTGTTCTGAATTTCGTCAACAGCAGTTTTGAGCTCTTCCTTATTAGTTGTCATATGCATAATTGTTTCAGCTATAGATGTGTACTGTATTATTGCTGCACGGTCGTTATCACGGAGTCTGTCAATAAATTCTTTCACAACTCGTTTTCTGATACCTTGCGGGTCATTGGCATTCATACTTGCCGAACGGTCGATTACAAAAGCAATGTCTATTGTACCATTACCGGAATAACCGAGAGTCAGGTCATTTTTCCAAACTTCATTAACATATCTGCGGTTAAGAAGTACATATTTGCCGCTTTTGGTAACGGTTGCTGTTGCTGTTCCACCTGCTGTAACAGTTGTTTCAACAGGTTCAAACTTTTGAGTATTCTCGTCAAAGTAGTAAAGTGTAGGCTGATCCTCAGCGGTCAAGCCGGACGGATCGAAGGATACGGTAATCTGTGTAGAACCGCTTGAACCTACTGATACATCATAGGGCTCAACACCCATATATCCGGGCAGCGAGCTGTCAAGATATGCATCGTCAAATACAGGAGTGACCTCAGAACCGTCGGATGTTATCACCTTATTGCTGCCTGTGGGGTCAAGTCCTTTGAAATCTGTTGTACGGGTCAGGGGATCAAATCCATTTGTGACTTCCCAGCCATCCTGAGCACTGTCTCCATCTGTATCGGCATTTGTCGGATCGGTTCTGTATGTATGAATTTCATCATAGTCGCTAAGTCCGTCTCCGTCTGAATCGATAGATATGGGGCTTGTCTTGTAAACATAAATTTCATCATAGTTTGCCAATCCGTCATTATCATGATCCTCATCCTTATCGCTTACGCCATTACCGTCTGTATCGGCAAGCAGCGGGTTGGTATTGAGGATAGCCATTTCATCATAATCCGAAAGACCGTCGCCGTCTGTATCAGCTTTATCGGGATCGGTATGATACATTACTTCAATAAAGTTCAGAACACCATCATTATCGTTATCACCTTGGTCAACATCAAGCCCATCCATGTTTTCTTCGCACAGATTATTTACTATTATCGTTGACACCTCTGATGTGCCATCTTCATACTTGGCAGTGACCGTAATGGTATTTTCTCCCACAATAAGAGTGAGATTATTTATCATCCACTTTGCAGAGGGTAAAAGCGTTCCGTTCATCAGCACATTATTGTTGCAGTCTGTTATGAGATACGATATTTCTGAAAGTCCGGTAGTTTTTGAAACAGTACCATTCAGCACATCTTTTTTATCAAAAAGATAATACGTCAATGTTGTTTCATCCTGCAAAGTGCCGGTCATATCAATGGTTATATTATCACTTTCACTATTAACAAGAAAGCTATAGGACACATTGCTCTTTAAAGTAATGATACTTCCATTAACACTTACATTGCAGCCGGCATTAATAGTTCTTGTTTCATACCCTGCAGCCTCAGCAGAAATGGTGGCAATACTTGCTATCATTGATCCTGTAAATCCAACACAAAGGAGCAATGACATCATAGATTTCTTTTTCTTTTTGTCTGCATTGACAACAAATACAATTGTACCTGTAACAACAGCGGCAACAACAATCAGGAGGATACCATCAGATAAACCCGAATCCTCATCCACTTCTTCATATATACCCGAGCCAACGCCCAGATCCTCACCATCATTTGCCGATACAACAGGAAGTATGGTCCCTGCGGGGCGTATTCCTTCATTGGGCCAATCGTCATTTGCCGGCAGCGCCTGCGGAATGTAAACAGCTGTAAGATCCGCCGTTTCATCTGGAGATAAAACGGGTATCGTTTTTTCCAAAGAATACTCTGATGATGAAGTATACCCGTCAGGAATAATGTTTTCAAGATTTACGTTTGATACAGGGTAGTCATTGGAATTTGTTACACTCAGTGTAACTTTGATTGAATCTGTCGAAGAATATACGTCTTTGTCTGTTTGCATGACAACATCAAGTCTGTCTTGCGTATACGATTCTGCCGATACGTTTGCTGTCATTAGCCCTGTGCATAGTACCATTGATAAAAGAAAGCCCAGTGCTTTTTTCATATATACGTCCTCCTTAAAAATTAAAGATATATTGAATCATTTCATGGATTGTAAAACGATTTTACTGATATATATCGTTCTTAATCCAGAAATGTTCTTCACTTTTTAATTTACAAATATATACAATTAATGACATTGTTATTTATACCAATTAAAAATAAATGTCAATAGTGAAACACAATAAATAAAAAAATCAATGAGATCAAATAATGTTGGCACTATGCGAAACAAAGCGCTGTGTGCACAGTGCGAAAAATGTGCTATTCTATTTGATATAACTAATAAATTCTTTCTTCATCGAACTATGTACAAATAGTCACTTCAATACTAAAACATTACAATTGCTGTAAAAGGTTAGCATATCCCATGAATACAATGAATCATCAATGAGAATGACTGTAATAACACATTCAAATGACAAAAAGGTTCATTCATGAGTATTAACATTTCAGCAAAGCTATGATATACTGAAATCAGGCTTAAAAGCCAAGAAAAAATTTCAGGAGGAAAAACGTATGTAAGAAAAATCGCCGAAACATTTTCTATCCCCTATAACCAATCCATACAACGAGCTAAGGCAAAAAGAGGAAAAATTAAAGAGATTTTTGGCTTATCGGCAAATTTAAACACTTAAAAAAACTATTTTAAATTTCTTTAAAAAAAGAGGAACTTGTTAGTCCGCAAGCGTAGAAATGCTATATCGCTTTTTCTATACTCTATACTGTGTAATGGCGAATTTCGCAATTACTTTATGTGATGTTGCCTTAACTTCTGTAATAGTGTGTTATAGCAATCTAAACTGACGAATTAAGGGTACAAGGCAAACAAGTACCCACTGTATATTTCGCTCCGACAGCCACACTTGTCGGTATATATACCCGCTGTTGTCTGAATTACTGGATTTCAAACAACGGCGGGATTTAAGTGCAATTTAATAAAGATGTTTATACTCTTCCTGAGCAAACAAATCTGTCATACCTGAAATATAATCAAAAATGACACGAAACATAAGAGGATAAATTATGCTATATGCAGCAGCTATTCCTACGGAATTCTTGTCCGCAGTTAAAATTTTATTTAAGGCATTTCTGCACGAAATAGTGTCCCATGCTACAAAATCACTTGAAATACATCCAGATAAGCCGTCTCTAACTATATTAAGATTGTTTCCATTGATATGGATAGGTATTTCAACATTAAAAATTCGTCTTATATATTCATCTGGTAATTGTTGAGGATTGGTAATATAAGCATTAAAGAGCTTTCTTGTTATAAAGCTCCCTTTACCATCTTGCCGTTGAACATCGTAGGATGGCATTATAACATTTTTAAGTTCGCTTTCAAAAGTTTCATTTACCTTTAAAAACGGATTAGAAGATTTTAATTTAAAGAGAGTCCACATTTCTGTTTCCGGCAATATTAAATATTTATTAACAAAATCATCATGAGTGTTTATTTCGTACTTTTTTGACAATTCATCCATAGCATAAAGCATTTCTCTTATGAGAGCACTCACATAAAAATCTACAACTATGCTTGATAAATTTTTGTTAAATTTATCATCATCCCCCTTATCTCGCTCAATTTGTTTGAACTTTTCATCGAAATGTTCACGAACACAATAATTATCATAAGCAGAAACAGGAATTCGTCCTTTTTCATCATTAAAATACTTCATCAAGCTTTTCAAATGCGTAATAATATCATCTTTTGAAATTAAATTGCATCTATAAGCATCTTCAATATCATGATGCCTTTGAGCAATTTCATCAGCCCAATAGACTACTGCTGCCTCTAGTGACCAAGAAGGTATTAGGTTCGATTCGTCATTCTGATATGAACAGTATTTTTCATATCTGTCATAAAAAGACATACTATTTGAGTTTGGTTTGTTTTTGTACAATAAAGAACTATGGTTTCTAATTCCGTATAAACAAAAATTAGTTAAACTTATATCATGTGAATAATCAACCAAAACCCTAACGCTTTGTTGATTGTGTTTAAAGCCATTACAATTCGTCAAAGGGCTATTATTGCAAGCAAAATTTTTAGTTTTTAAATAATCTAATGGATTTTGCGAGATTTCGTTTAATTGTCTCTCACCAGCATGCCCAAATGGAGTATGACCGACATCATGACCAAGCGCAATTGCTTCAACCAAATCAATGTTAACTCCTAATTCCTTCGCTATGGTTCTTGCAATTTGCGACACCTCTAACGTGTGCGTTAGTCTTGTTCTTAAATGATCATTGCTCCCTGCTCTAAAAACTTGAGTTTTAGAAGAAAGCCTTAGGAAACAAGTTGTATACATTATTCTATCGCGATCAGAAGTGAAAACATCACGATAGTTATTTATATTGTTTGGAGTTGTTGTTATATATTGTACATCATATCCGTTCTCTCCTCTGTTGCCATGGTTACAATGCCAATATTGAGCATATTCTTTTGGAGCTTCAAATATTTTTTGATTTTTATACTTATTCATAAAAATCTAATCCTTTCTCAGATAATTCACGCCCAAATTAAAATAATTTGAGTACAAAACATAATAATATACAATTATCTATATCCAATCTATTAAATTATACTATAATTTTCGACAAAAAACAACATA
>CAMWXM010000019.1 GCA_947178195.1 uncultured Ruminococcus sp. | reverse complement strand
CCGGACCCCACAGAGATCTACACACGGAGATTCGTCGGAAGCGTCAGAGGTGTATCAGAGACAGGTATTGTCCTAAGCCATATTAGTATGGAAGTGTAAAAACTGATGTTTTCCACACGCCGTCGATTTTCACCATCTCAAAATCATAAGCTCTGTTATCCATAGGTTCGCCTGTTTCAGGGTCAGCATAATGTGAAACGGCTGTAAAGGAAGCTTTATTTTCGTCTTCTGAAACAAAAATAAGTTCCGTTCCCTTATAGTAAATATTTGCGCCTCTTCCACCGTCATAGCAATATAATTTGCCGTCCTTTTCAAAATATTTTTCCGAAAGCTCAGGAGCTTCGCTGACAAAAACTTCACAATATTTGCTGATTATTTCCGACAGAGAATCCACATCGTTCACCCTGACAGCACCGTTTTCCGACATATCGTCATAATCCAGCTGATAAGGACAATCCACCAGATACATCCATTGAATTTCACAGCTTTTTTCATGAAGTTTTACTGCCGTTTCCGTAATATCTCCGCTTTCGTTGCTGTAGCTGCCACCTGTGACGGAGTCGGCTGCTTCTGTGGCATCTGCCGAGCTGTTGTCGGCTTCATCTGATACATAATCTACAGAGCTGTTGTTATTGTTGGGGTTTCCCGAAGCTTCAGAATTTTCCTTTTCGGCTTCAGGGATATTATCCGAAACATTCTGAATATCGTTTGTTTCCTTCACATCACTGATTTCTGTCGATGCCGGATTTGCCTGTTTAGCATTTTTAACATCGTCTGTTTCCTCATCACAGCCTGATAAAAATGCGGTACAAAAAATAGCAGTCATTAAAATAGTTAATGTTTTTTTCATTTTATTCTCCTTGTCATGCCAGTTCAAAATCTATTTTTCCACTGTTCACATCAGCTTTAGCGCATATTATTTTCACTCTATCGCCTGCGCAGAAGCTTCTGTCGCTGTATTCGTCCTTTATGGCGAAATACCCGTCATAGCTGTAAAAGCCTTCGGGAAGCGAATTTATATGAACCAATCCCTCAACAGTATTTTCCAGTTCCACATAAAATCCAAATTCTGTTACGCTGGATATAATACCGTCAAATTCATCTCCGATATGATTGCACATATATTCTGCTTTATAGCAGTCCTCGCAATCACGCTCTATCTTCATAGCTCTTATTTCTCTTGCAGTCGAATGCTCCGACGCTTTCTGGGCAAAACCACTGTATCTCTTTTCCAGCCATTGGCTGTCGGCGTTATCAATAACGTCGGATAATATCCTGTGGATAGCAAGGTCGGGATAACGCCTGATAGGAGATGTAAAATGTGAATAATCGTCAAGTGCGAGCCCAAAATGACCTATAGGCTCGGTCTGATATTTTGCCTTTGCCATTGAGCGAAGAACCATGCTGTTTACAACAGGACAGCAGTCTTTTTCCTTGGCATTTTCAAGTATCTCAGCAAGATGAGCCGGTTTTACCGAGCTGAAAACCGGTACTTCAACATTCAGCCGTCTCAGACCGTCCTTCAGCGTTTCAATTTTTTCAGGCGCAGGCTCTTCATGAGTTCTGTAAACAAAAGGAATTTCCTTTTCTACCGCCAGCTTTGCAGCAGATTCATTTGCAAGCAGCATAAATTCCTCGATTATCATTTCCGATTTACCTCTGGTTCTAGGCATTATATCGACACATATTTTATCTTCGTTTAAAATTATTTTGCTTTCCGATGTTTCGATTTCCGGTGCGCCACGTTTTTTTCTGTTGCTTATCCTGATGTCAGCAAGCTCGTTCATAAGCTTTATTGCAGGTATCAATTCAGAATATTTTTCCAGAATTTCCTCCGAAGCGCTGTTATCCAGAATAGCATTTACTTCAGAGTAAATTCCCTTTACTCTTGAACGGATAACCGATTTTTCAAATTTAAAGTCTTTTAGATGTCCATCGCCGGAGATATTCATTATTGCTGAAAATGTCAGCCTGTCCTCGTTTGGGTTCAGTGAGCATATCCCATTTGACAATTCCTTCGGCAGCATAGGTATGACCTTGTCGGCATAATAAATGCTCGTACCTCTTTCAAGAGCTTCTTTATCAAGAGGGCTGTTTCCCTTGACATAATGAGACACGTCGGCAATATGCACTCCCAGACGATATCCATTTTCTGTGCGTTCTAGTGAAACCGCATCATCAAGATCCTTAGATTCTGCGCTGTCAATAGTAAAAATCGGAATATTTCTGAGATCAAGCCTGTTTTTATAATCGTCCGGCCATACTCCGGCAGCCTTTATCCTGATAGCTTCTCTTTTGACTTCCTCCGGAAAATCTACTTCTATGCCGTTTACTGCAAGCACTGATTCTGCGCAGCATTGTGCGCTCTGAGAATCTCCGAAGCAAAAAATAATTTTTACTCTGTGGTCTTTGTGGCGTGTTCCTGCACGGCAAAGCACAGCCATGACTTTATCGCCGTTTTTATATTGTATATCGCTTTTTTCAATTCTGACAGGAGTTTTTGACATGGTATCACCAAGAAAAAGCTGCTCGCCATTCTCTTCTATTATAATTCCGGTAAGTTTTGCATCGGCAGGTTTCAGGATATCAACGACTTCCCCTTCCGGCTTATCCGAACGTGACTGAATATAATGCGCAAGGACTATGTCTCCTGGCATAGCTCCGCACAAAAATTTCCCCGGAACAAAAATTTCCTCTTCACTGTCGGTTCTCTTTATAAACCCGAATGTACGGTTAAGGCGCAGCACCTCTGCCTTAAAGAGACCGATAAGCTCGCACATGACAAATCCACGTCTGCGCTCAAAGATAACGCCGTCCTGTATCAGTTCATTCAGCGCAAGCTTATAATTTTTTTCATTCCCTCTGCTGCTGCGGCATTTTGCGGCAAGATCTTTATGGGAAACTGGTTTTCTTCCGTTTTTTCTTACAAAAATTTCTATTCTTGTTTTATAGTCCTCAACCGAAAATTTATTTCCGGCAAATTTTCTTTTATCATTGCCGCTGTGATTATGTTTTTTTTTGTTTTTTGCCATATTTTTAATTCCTCTTTTTAAAAAATAGACCTTGTGAACAGCTTTAAAACTGTCACAAGGCTCTAAGGCAGATTCATAAAATTATTTTTTGAATCCGGCATAAAGGTTGATAGCAATAGTAAGAACAAAGAAAATAATAAGAAGAGTTCTTGTTATTTTTCTGAAAATAGCTTCCTTTGTTCTTCCTTCGTTCTGTTCATAAAAGGAATCGTTTGCTCCGCCTGTAATGGCTGATGTCATATTCTGCTGTTGCTTTGAATCCTGCAAAAGGCAAAGAATAATAGCGAGCAAGCAGGTCACTATCAGTACCACGCCGCCGATAATTTCAAGTACACTCATTTCTTTTCTTCCTCCAGATTATTAAGGTAATACCAACGTATTGCTGCCGTATATGACACAAAAGCTTTGTATAGCATTACCTGAAAAAAATATTTCAATCTAATTATATCACACTAAATCAGAAAAAGCAATAGATTTCGAAAAAAAAATACTGCCTCGCAGAAAAGCTGACTTTTAAAGTGATACTGTACGATTTTTGTATGGTATTGCCATGCGATTTTTGCTGTATTACAAAATAGCATTCGATATTATTTGACAAAAAAGAGCAGGAGTGATATAATGCTTAATATAGAGAATTTTATAGGGATATTGGGCGGTATCATGCAAGTATAGCCCTTGCTCCCAGATCAAACGGAGGTAATACAGATGATAAGTTCAGGTTTAAAAAAATTCGGACTCGGAAAGGGTCTTAAACTGGGAAAAGGTTTTTGCTATGGGAATCTCAACGGGTTTATTGCGACCTTATCTGACGGCTCAGGCTATAAGTCCATATATCTTTCTACATATGTAAGTCAGGAGGCTGCTTCACGTATTACAGCAGAAATGGATAACCTGAAAAAGAAGTACAGATTAAGCGCAATTGAGATTAACTCAAAGTGTATTCTTATAACCTTTGTTGATACTATCGGTACAATGAAGCGTGTTGAAGCATTCACAGAGGAGGCACTTCCTTTATT
Organism: uncultured Ruminococcus sp.; assembly: GCA_947178195.1. Taxonomy (GTDB): domain Bacteria; phylum Bacillota; class Clostridia; order Oscillospirales; family Ruminococcaceae; genus Porcipelethomonas. The sequence continues at coordinate 15,567 of CAMWXM010000019.1, read as the reverse complement.
TAAAGAATGGGGAGTAAGTGGCGCTGATATATGTCCTCATTGCCAGAATCAGATGGATTCTACAGCGGTAACAAAGCTTATGTATGGTTATGCCGTAAAGCTTCACGGAGGCTGTGCCGAAGAAATTTTAAACGATATGAAAGAAACCGAAACGGAAATGACTGAAATGAAATCCAATGCAGGTCTGGGAATATTAGGCTCGGTACTTTTTGGCATAATCGGTACGATTCCTTGGGCTATCGTTTATGCTCTCGGATATTTTGTGGCATGGCTGGGAGCATTGATAGGATTTATGGTTGTAAAGGGCTATGAGGTGTTCGGCGGAAAATTAAAAAAATCTGTAATTCCTATTTTTGCAGTCATTACCATTCTGTGCGTTGTATTGGGACAGTTCCTGGGAGACGCTTTCCAGTTAGGCTACTATATTTTAAATGGAAAAATATATGGAGAGCTGAGCGATATTCCACTATTGATAAAAGAATTATGGAATAATGTTCCTGACTACAGAACAGATGTTGTCGTAAATCTTATTATTGGTATTATCTTTGCAGGATTAGGCGTTTTCGGCGTTTTCCGTGCCCTCATCTCTCGTGTATCCTCTCAAAGCAAAAAGGTTACCGACCTTGAAGATATTTAAGAAATTACAAAACGGAGCTGTTTTCACAGCCCCGTTTTTTTCAGATTAATGGCAGCAGTCAGAACGCTTTACAAATGAGTTACAGTCTGTGCATTCCGGAACTGTCGGATTGCTTTCATGAGTACCTACTCTTATCATGTCGAGGGTGCAGAAATCTTCTGTTTCCAAATTGTTTGCACATTGCTTTACTGTGCAGTGAATGTTACAGTTTTTCTTCTTATCCATTTTTTTCACCTTTTTCAATAGTATTTTCTCGTTAATGAGAATCAGAGCAATACTGCACAAAATATTAAGGATTTTATATATTTTGTGCGGTGTTACTTTGTTATTATACCCTTAAACGGTTTAAAAAATACAGTTCATTTATACAAATATATGAAAAAACAAAATATCCCTTGACTTTTTATTTAATGTTTGCTATTATGTATAATGTAAATGTATATGTACACATAATTTTATAGGAGGCAATATAATGTCAGATTTTAACGAAAATAATAATCAGGAAAATTTTTCTGAAAATCAGTCTGTTGAACCGTCAGAGCCGGTTGAATCGGCAGCAGTTGCCGTTGACAGTCCAAATGAAAACATCAGTGAAAATATTTCTGAAATTTCTAACATGAACGGTCCGGAAATAGTCGGCGGTGTTGAAACAGTAAAGAAAAATACCACTAAGATAATAGCGATAATCGTTGCCATTGTTATTCTTCTTTTCGGCTGCTGCGCAGGGGCTTACGCTTTTATTCCACAGGTCAAAAACAGCGTTAAAATGCTTATGGATTCTCCCGAAGAATATTATCAATGGGTAGAAAGTCAGGATACTGAAGAATCTCTGAAATCCTTTACAGATTTTTTATACAGTGACAAGGCAGTTGACCCTGAAAACGCTCACGGAAATACTTTTATTACGATTGAGCCTGACCAGCAGGGTATTGAAAAGCTTCTTTCTGAAAAAGCAGGAGTTACGCTGTCAGAGACCGGAATCACTTTGCCGGAAAAGATAGATGTCAATACAAAATCAGCTGTCATAGACGGCTATGCTATTTCAAATGCAGAATTATCCGCAGGCGGCGAGTCGATTTTAACTACAAATGTTTATATGAAGGACGGTAGGATATACCTGCAGTATCCCGAACTTTCCTCATCATATCTTTGTCTTGATTTAATAGTTGCCTTTAAACAGGGTTTTGAAGAAGGAATGGCAGAATCCAGCAGCAATCAATTTACATTAAATCTTTCAGATGCCATTGAAAAAATGGAGACTTCTTCCGGCGAAAAAACAGAACCCGTTTTCAGCCAGGCTGAATTTGAGGAGCTTATCAACAAATATTCTGATATTATTATAAATAATATCAGAAATGTAAAAATGGAAAAGAACTCAAAATGTGAAGCGGACGGCGTAAGCTGTGAATACACAAAGCTTATCGTTAATTTTGATCAGGGTACGCTCTTCTCCATTCTCAAGGATATATTAAAAGAATTCCCAAAAGAAGAAAAAATAATTGATCTTGTTGCAGAAAACAGCGATTATTCAAAAGAAGAATTTCTTGCTCTTCTTGAAGAGGCAAACAAGAGTATCGGCGGACTTAAAGTGGACGGCGGCGAAGTTTATGCTGTAATGAACGTTTTTGTAAACAGCAAAGGCGAAATTATGGGCAGAAGCTTTGAGAATGCCGAAGGCTACGGCGATTACTCTATCGGATATATCTGTACAGAGAACGGAAACGATTACGGTGTAAGTCTTTTTGCCGAAGTAAATAAAGAGAAATATTCTATTGACGGAAACGTATCTGAAAGCGCAGGAAAGTTCACAGGCAGTATGGCACTTTCAGGAAATGGTCAGGAAAATGTTTTAGGCGTTTCCTTTAAGGATTTTGAATGCGGCGAAAAATATGTAAAGGGCGAAATGACTCTTGGACTTGGCGCACTGGGACTTGACGATTTTACTCTTAATTTTGACGAAAAAGACGGCGAGCAGACATGTGCATTTGACTTCACATATGGAGGCTCAAAGATTGGCAGCTTTACAATAAAATCAAACAATGAAGCTCCTGATAAAATAACAGTATTCAATAAAGACGCAAAGGTTTATTCAAACGAAAATGCTGACGAATACGACATGGAAGTTGATTATACCGAATTTTTAAAGAAGCTTTATAAGGGGTTATTCGGACTTGATGAAAAGGCTCTTGCGGATATGGGACTTGACTTGAATGATATTTCAAGTTCCTTTGGTAGCTTGGAATATGTTGATATTCTCGATGATTCCAAATTAGATTCAAATCCGGCTTTGGATTCAAACCAGACTAATGACCTTGATGATGACTTTAATGTCGATTATGATGATTATTCGGTAGAGTATGATATGAGCAAAATCAAATTCCAGCTTAACGAAAAGGATATAAAGCTGCCGGGTAAAATAGACGGCGTTTTAGATAAGGCTGAATTTGACGATGAGAAAATCGGCGCAAAGGAATATTCATATGCTTATTCTGACGAAAACGGTATATCATATAAGATCTATAACCCTACCGATAAGGAAGTTGCTGGTAAAGACTGTGACATTTACGGCATTTCCGTTAGCGATTATACCACCGGATATAAGCTTACAATTGATGGTATTGGCGTAGGTGATGACATTCAGAAAATCGTTGATAAATATGGCTGTAAACTTGAAAAGGAAGAATCAGGATACGGATTTACTTCAATTGATGATACTAATGGATATAATTATATAAGCATTATGTATGAAAACGGTAAGATAGTTTCAATTGATATAATGTTCTCTTCAATCTATGATGATATGTTTTAATTAATTAATAAAGGGTACGCTTCGTGCGTATCCTTTATTTTGTCACCAAGTTGTAAAGGATTTTACAGAAAATATATATTGAAATATTATTTATGTTATTGTATAATTATTATGAAATGTAAAATAATACCGCACAAAGCTGCCAACATCTGAAAAGGTAGTGAACATTGTCTGCGGTCATAAAAAATAAGGTTTTAAAGAGGTAAGGATGTATTATTGTTGTGGAATAACTGACAAAGGAATTATGGATCATAATGAGGACGCATATATGATAGCAGGAAATGTGCTGACAGAAGGACATGTTGACTGTATGGTAAATGCGCCTTTTATTGCTGCTGTTTCCGACGGAGTTTCTGGTGAAAGCTGCGGAGAAATAGCGTCGAGAAAATGTCTTGAATTTTTAAGCCGCATTAATTTCAACTCAAATATAAATTTAAAAAATGCAGTTATGAATGTTCATAAGGATTTGTACGATTATGGAATACAAGACAGCAAAACTAAAAATATGCAGGCTACATTATGCGCTATTGCAATTGATGAAAGGGATAATCTTTATACGATAAATGTGGGCGATTCGAGAATGTACCGATACAGACGTGGAGACATTAAACAAATTTCAAGGGATCAGTCTCTTGTACAGCTTTTGTATGAGGAAGGTACTATTACTGCTGATGAGAAAAAAACACATGCCCATAAAAATATAATTTTTCCTGTTATGGGTAATATCTCTTCTCCTCCGAAGCCCGATATAAATAATCTGAATGAAATTATGAAGTACGGAGATGTGATACTTATCTGCTCGGACGGTTTGTCGGATTATGTTTCCTGTACTGATATGGAGGATATTCTTGCGCTTCCTGCAAAATTGCCAAAGCGACTTGAAAAATTAGTGAAATTGGCTATAGACAGCGGAAGCCAGGATAATATAACTATTGTCGCTTTATGTTGTTATGAATAAACAATAAAAATTTATTTATTCCGGATTCTCAATAAAACTGCAGCGCCGCAGGTGATCTGTGCGGCGCTGCTTTATTATTATTTATTATTATTTATTATTATTTATCTTTTTGTTTAAAAAGCAGAGCGATAATAAGTCCGGCAACAATAGCAACAGTGATACCTCCTGCTGCACTTGTAAGTCCGCCTGTGAAAACTCCGAGAAAGCCTTTTTCGTCAATTGATTTTTCAACTCCCTGTGCAAGAAGATGCCCAAAACCGGTAAGAGGAACAGAAGCACCTGCTCCTGCAAAATCTGCAATCGGTTTATAAAGCTTTACTGCTGACAGTATAACTCCCGACACTACATATGCCGTTAAAATTCTTGCCGGAGTGAGCTTTGTATAATCTATAAAAAGCTGTCCTATAGCGCACAAAAGTCCGCCTATAAGAAATGCCCATAAATATTCCATGAGTTTCTCCTTTAAAATAACAGTTATATCTTATGACTTATGTGTATCAGATGAGAAATTGACGGTATAGTTTCTCCCTGCTGAGCTGCTGCCGGAGATAATAGAGCGCCTGTTGCGGCAAAAATCATTTCCTTTATTTCTCCTGTTTTTACCTTAGGCAGAAAATATCCGCATAAAACGCTTGCGGAACATCCGCAGCCTGAACCGCCGGAATGAACGTCCTGTTCATCAATATCAAATATGATCGAACCACAATCTCTGTGCTGAGAAGCGATATCAATACCGTCCTTTATAAGAAGCTCTTTCAGAAGCTTGCTGCCCACAAGTCCAAGGTCTCCGGTAACAATAACATCAAAATCATCTGGACTGTATCCGCTGTCATTGAAATAGGTTTTTATAACAGATGCGGCGGCAGGAGCCATTACTGCCCCCATATTATTAGCGTCGGTAACTCCCAGATCGGTTATCTGCCCGATAGAAACTGCACGTATATAGGGGGATGTTCCTTTGGAGGACACGACCACTGCTCCCGAGGCGGTACAGGTCCATTGGGCGCTGGGGGTACGCTGTTCACCGTAAGATAACGGAAATCGAAACTGACGCTCTGCTGTTGAAAAGTGAGACGACGTCGAAGCGATAAATTTTCCGTCCGTACTTTCAGCAAAGCATGACGCAAGCAATAATCCTTCCGCCATAGTGGAGCATGCGCCGTATATTCCGAGAAAGGGAATGTTCAGATCACGCAGTCCATAGGTGGTGCTGAGACATTGATTTATAAGATCGCCGGAAAAAATACAATTTATATCCTCTGACTGAAGTCCGGATTTTTTAATGGCATTCCTGACAGTTCGGCTCAGCATTTCACTTTCTGCCTGTTCCCATGTTTCCTTGCCAAAATGACTGTCCTCTTCTACCTGGTCAAAGCAGCCGCCTAACGGTCCTTTGCCCTCCTTTTCGCCTACGGTAGATGAAAATCCCAATATAGATGGTGCGTTTTCAAGGGCAAATGTACTTCTTCCAATTTTTTTTAACATTTTGAATCCCTCCTTTTTAATGATATTATTTCTTGTTTGCTTTAAAAAATTCATTGTAAATAATTTCAAAATCTAATTAAAAGTCGTATTTAAAAACCTATGTTGTTTAGAGGTAGACTAAAGGCATCACCACACGAATTTGTGCAGTGATGCCTTTAGTTTTAGTTGTCCTGCGATTCTTCAAGATTGTCAATTGCATACTTTAAGCATTGGATAACCAGTTGGTTTAATGAAAGATTATTATCGAAGGCTATTTTTTCAAGATTTTCGACAAATTCTTTTGGCAATCTGAAGGTTTTTGTAATGTATTCATCATAGCCCTTTTGTAATTTAAACATATTTTCACACTCCTATATACTAATTATCACTCATATTTTAGTAGAAATATACAATATTATGTCACGTAATTAGTAATAATATTATATTGCATTTTTATTGCAAATATGATATAATTATAATGCAAGATGAAATATTTGCAAAAAATTTATATGATAGGAGAAATCATAATGGACGATCAGAACCTTAACAAAAATTCTTCAGGAGGCAGCGGAGTATCGATTGCTTCTATGGTACTTGGAATAATTGCTGTTGTTGTAAACTGCTGGTATGTTTATGTTTCTATTCCATGTGGAATTGTAGGAATAATACTGGCTGCAATAGGAATAAAAAACAATACCTCAAAAGGTATGGCTATAGCCGGTCTGGTTTGCAGTATTGTAGGTCTTGCAATGAGCCTTATAGTACTTGCCACAGGCGCTGCAATTTATAGTATGTTTTCATGATACATATGAAAACGACCAAAAACAAAGCAAGACTTGCATCAGTATTAATACCGACAGCAGTCTTGCTGATTTTTTTATTAAAGGAACAGATTATAACCCTCTCAGGATACTTACCGGAATGTCAATTTTATTACAAAACAGGCTATCTCTGTCCGGGCTGTGGAAACACAAGAAGCCTCATTTCGCTGCTTAACGGGAATATTATAAATAGTTTAGGATATAATATTTCACTTATGGTTATTATATTGCTGTCTTTGTGCGGATATATAGAGATAGTCTCCTGCGCTTTGGGAAAGAAAATACATATAATTCCAAGAAGCTATTTTTTTTTGACAGTTCTTCTTACTACTATGATACTGTATTATCTGCTGAGAAATTTTATTCCTTTGACGGTAATGTCATAAAAATAAAAGGCGTCGCTGCATTCAGAAGTTAAGGCAATACCGTACAAAAATTTCAAGTGTTCTTTGTTCGGTGTTGCCTAAAGCTTTATGTTAAAACTAAACAAATAAAATACGAAAAAATCTAATATTATTTTGCATGTTTTCTTGACGAAACTGGAAATTTGAGGTATAATAAATATAACATAAAATTATAATATATGATCCAAGGAGGTCTGAAACAATCATGGCAGAATCTATATACGACAACAGAGAATTATCATGGCTTAAATTTAACGAAAGAGTTCTTGAGGAGGCTCAGGATCGACGTATACCGCTTCTGGAAAGATTAAGCTTTACAGCAATTTTTCAAAGCAATTTAGACGAGTTTTTTATGGTTCGTGTAGGCTCGCTTTATGACCAGATGATAGAATTTCCAAAAAAAAAGGATAACAAAACCAAAATGACCGCCAAACAGCAGCTTTCGGCAATTTTTGAAAAGGTCAACGAGCTTGAACCTATGAAAGATATCGCATATAAAAATATAATGCTGTCACTTATGGAGCATGGCATAGAACAGATAAGCTTTCGCTCTGCTTCGATAGAAGAGCAGCAGTATCTTGAAAATTATTTCAAACGTGAAATAAAGCCGCTGATATCTCCACAGATAATAGATAAAAAAACCCCCTTCCCGTTTCTGAAAAATAAAGAAATATACTGTATTCTCCAATTGCAGTCAAAATCAGGCATACGTCTGGGTGTTATCCCGGCAGGAGGACAATTCAGCAGAATCATAACCATAAACGACTCAAACGGTGGCAATTTAAAAAGATTTATTCTTGCAGAAGAGCTTATTCTGCATTTTGCTCCCCTTGTTTTCAAAAATTATAAAATAATAGACAAAACTCTTGTAAGAGTCACAAGAAATGCCGATATAACCGTTGAGGACGGACTTTACGACCATGACGCTGATTTCAGAGAAATAATGGAGGATATTTGCAAAAAAAGGAAAAAGCTTCACCCGGTAAGATTACAGCTTTCCGAAAATTTCAGCCAGCCGGCTCTGGAATTTTTATGCAAAAAACTGGATATAAAGCCTGAGCATATCTTCTATCTGAAAACGCCGCTTGATCTTTCCTTTGCAGGAAAAATTGCGGATATGTGCGATAAGCCGGAGCTTAAATTCGATAAAAGAATACCTCAGAAATCAGAAAGTATTTCAGAAACACAAAATATTATACCTCAGATAAAAAGGCATGATATTCTTCTGAGCTATCCATATGAAACCATAAAGCCCTTTATCCAGCTTCTTAACGAAGCGGCAAAAGATCCTAAGGTTACCGATATAAAAATAACTCTTTATCGTCTTGCCAAAAACAGTCAGATAATAGAAGCTCTCTGCGACGCTGCAGAAAACGGTAAAAATGTATTTGTACTGGTTGAGCTAAGAGCAAGATTTGATGAGGAAAATAATATCAACTGGTCAAGACGGCTTCAGGACGCCGGTTGTACTATAGTATACGGTCCGAGAGATTTGAAGGTCCACTCCAAGCTTTTGCTTATAACCAGAAAAAATGGAAAAAAGAAGGAGTATATTGCCCAGATAGGTACGGGAAATTATAACGAAAAAACATCCGCTTTATATACCGACTTGTCGTTGTTGACGGCTGACCAGGAAATCGGAAAGGATGCGGAGGCTCTGTTTGAGGCAATAAAAAATAACCGACTGCTGGAAAATCCCGAACATCTGCTTGTTGCGCCGCTGGCTCTGCGTCAGCCTGTCATAGATATGATAGACGAGGAGATCGCTCATGCGCAAAACGGCGAACCTGCCTATATAGGTATAAAGGTCAACTCTCTTTGCGATAAAACGCTAATGAAAAAGCTTATAGAGGCTTCCTGTGCAGGGGTCAGAATAGATATGGTCATAAGAGGTATCTGCTGTCTTAAAGCAGGAGTAAAGGGGTTTACTGAAAATATTACCGTCACGAGCATTGTGGGAAGATACCTGGAGCATAGTCGTATTTATATTTTTGGCACTAAGGAACGCTGTAAAATATATATAAGCTCAGCCGACTATATGACAAGAAATACTATAAGACGTATTGAAGTAGCCGCACCTATCTATAACCCACGCATAAAAAGGCGTCTGTGGAATATGTTTGAAATTCTTCTTAAAGATAATATCAAGGCAAGAAAACAGCTTCCCGATGGTACTTATGTATATAAAGTAAACGACGCTCCGCCTGTTGACGCACAGAGATATTTTATCGACGAAGCTTATAAAAAGGCCGAAAAGAAAGTCGCTGCAAAGGAAAAAATCAAAAATTCCGGCACAGTGAAAACTAAAAAGAAGATCACACTGAAACAGCCTATGGAAAATTAAAAAAGCAGGAGATGTAAAGTGAATAATAATAAAACAAAAAATAACCTGACAGCAGGTGGAATAATGATGGCGGTTTTTATAATTTATACTCTTGCCGCAAAATTTTTTGATGTCAGAAACATCGGGCCTCAGAATACCGCAGTGGGATTCTCTACATTAAACAGATTTTACCGCAATGTTCTGGATTTTAATGAATTTTGGTATAAAATAAGCGAATTTTTCGGCTATTTGTCGATTTTAGTTGCAGTTTTTTTTGTGGTTGTGGCAGTAGTACAGCTTATTCAGAGGAGGAGCATCTGGAGAGTTGATAAAAACATTATTTCTCTCGGATTCTTTTATGTAGTTGTTATGCTTTGGTATGTTCTGTTTGAAAAACTCATTATAAATTACCGTCCCGTGTTGCTTGATGAGGGTCTTGAAGCATCATATCCTTCTTCTCATACCGTACTTGCAATATGCATTGCCGGTTCGGCGGTCTTACAGTTCAGAAAATATTTCAAAAACAGAGAAAAACGTCGCTGCGCTTATATTATCGTTATATTTGTAGGCGCAATGACTGTTATCAGCAGAACCCTTTCAGGCGTTCACTGGATCTCGGATATTATCGGAGGAATAATTCTTTCGATTGCAATGATATATTTTTATCGGGCTGTGTTCTTTAATATTGAAAAAAGACAAATTATAGCGCAAAGAAAAATTAAAAATTATTTTTAAAACAATACCGCACAAAACCTTCAAGTGTTCTTTGTGCGGTGTTGCCTTAAATTAAACGCCGCATGATTTTATTTTATGCGGCGTTATACGTCATATGGACGCCGATTCCGAAAGCTGGGTGAAATCAAATGGAAACTCCGATATATGATTTTTTAAAAAATTATTCAGAAAGCAATACTCTCAGACTTCATATGCCAGGACATAAGGGAAAGAATTTTTTCAATTTGTCTGCGGAATATGATATAACCGAAATCAAAAATGCCGACAGTCTTTTTGAGGCGGACGGGATTATTGCTCAAAGTGAAAAAAATGCTGCAAGGCTCTTCAATACAGTCAGAACCTGCTACAGTGCAGGAGGCTCGACTCTATGCATACAGACTATGCTTGCGCTGATGAAACGGGATAACCGGAAGGTGATAGCCGTAAGAAACGTTCACAGAAGCTTTTTATCGGCATGTATTATGCTGGGAATAGAGCCTGAATGGATATATCCTGAATATTCCGCAGGATTTTTATCAGGGGAGATACCTCTCGATATTCTTGAAAGCAAGCTTAAGCAGACTGATAATCCCTGCGTTTATATCACTTCCCCTGATTATCTGGGCAAAACGGCTGATATTAAAAGTATAGCCGCAATATGTCATAAATATAACGGTATACTGCTTGTGGATAACGCTCACGGAGCGCATTTTGCCGGCAGCCGGGAGCATCCTGTAATGCAGGGTGCGGATATGTGCTGTGATTCGGGACATAAAATGCTGCCTGTGCTTACCGGCGGAGCATATCTGCATATAGCAAATCAAAAATATGCTGACAGCGCCAAATCTGAAATGTCATTTTTTGCGTCAACAAGTCCCAGCTATCTTATCATGGCTTCTCTTGACCTTTGCAACGATTATATAGAAAACAGCCTGCCCACAGACAGGCTCAGGACTTTAGATGCCCTTGACAAACTGCGGAATGATTTAAGTAAAAAATACAAAATATATAAAGGCGAGCCATTTCATTTGACTTTGTTGTGTGATGGTATTTCATTGGCGGAAAAACTGAGAAAAGACGGAATAGAATGTGAATATGCGGACAGATATTGTGTGACCCTATTATTTTCGCCGTTAAACTCTCCGGAAGAAATTGAAAGGGCAGGGGAAATATTAATGAGATACCACCCTCTGGAAGCCTTTGATGAAAGATTTGAATTTCCGGTAATGAAAAAAGCCATGAGCATAAGAGAGGCTGCTCTTTGCAGATATGAGACGGTAAGTGTTGAGAATTCCGCAGGAAAAATATGCGCTGCAGTCAACGTACCTTGTCCTCCGGCAGTTCCCATAGCTGTAAGCGGAGAAATAATAAATGAAATTTGTATTAAAATTTTTAAAAAGTATGGCATTTTAAAAATAAATGTGGTAAAATGAATATAGGTTACTGTGTAAAAATTTACGTATAGATACATCAGAGAAATTTTCGGAAAGGAGACGTCATTTATGAAGCTTATTTTCGCAATAGTAAACGGCGACGATAGTCACGCAGTTTCAGGAGCGCTTATGTCCGGCGGATTTTTTGCAACAAAGCTTGCGTCAACAGGGGGATTTTTAAGCTCGGGAAACACGACCTTTCTTATATGTACTGATGATGAAAAGGTCGATAAAGCCTTGGAGATAATCAAGGAAAAAAGTCATAAAAGAAAACAGTTTATACAATCGGCTTCATCTGTAGGAATAGATTCCGGCGCAGCATTTCCCGTTGAAATATCTATCGGGGGAGCTACTATCTTCATAACCGACGTTGAACGGTACGAAAAAGTATGACTGGAAAAATTTATGGAAATGAATTTGCTTTAAAGACTTTTTCTTCAATGTTTAAAAGCGGACGCATTCCACATTCCTTTCTTATATACGGTGAAAAGGGTCTTGGGAAAAAAATGCTTGCGGAATATCTTGCCGCTTCGCTTTTATGCGAAAGAAAAACAGGGTTCAGCTGCGGAGAATGTCATTCTTGTAAAATCGCCGCTAAAAAGGCTCACCCTGATATAATTTATCCCGAACAAAGCGGAAAGCTTAATACTTATTCAGTGGACAGTTGCCGTAAAGTATGCGCCGACGCTTTTATCGCTCCCAACAACGGAGATTTCAAGGTTTATATTTTTGCCGACGCTGATAATATTCAGCTTTCTGCTCAGAATGCGCTTTTAAAAATAGTGGAAGAACCGCCGGAGCATGTGTATTTTATATTTACCGCTTCATTCAGGGATTCCTTTCTGCCCACTATTCTTTCAAGAGTTACTTGTATAGGGGCATCGGAATGCAGCAGGGATCAATGTGCGGCTGCTCTTGCTGAAAGAGGCTTTGAGGATGATCAGATAAGAGAAGCGTCGGAAGCCTTCGGTGGAAATATAGGAATGTGCATAAAATATCTGGAGGACGAACAGCTTAAAGCAATAACAGCATTGACAAAAAGAGCCGTAGATAGTATAATAAACAAGGACGAGTATAGCTTGCTGACTGTATTTTCATCTCCTGAGCTTAAAGACAGGAATTATTCAGTTTTGTTTTTGGAATCGCTTGATAAAGTGATACGTGACAGCGCTGTGGTCAGATATAATGAAAATGTGGCTATGACAGGCTGCTATCCTAAAGGGGCTTTAAGGCTTTCGGAACAGATTTCCGTAAAAACTGTGGAAAAAATACATACTTATTTAAATCAGGCGGCAGCCGATATAAAAGCCAACGTAAGCTCTGTACTTTTGATGTCCGCACTTTGCGGAGAAATTATGAATAGTTAAGGAAACAATAAAATGGTTGAAATTATTGGAATCAGATTCAGAAAAGGCGGAAAAGTTTATTATTTTTCTCCTAAACAAATAAATTTTAAAGTGGGCGATAATGTAATTGTCGAAACCTCAAGAGGCGTAGAATGCGGAGAGGTAGTTATTGCAAACAGGAATATAAGCAAATCTGAAATAGTCGCTCCGCTTAAAGATATAATAAGAAAAGCCGATTCTAACGATATGAAAATAGTCGAGAAAAATCATATCAAGGAAAAGGAAGCGTTTAATATCTGTCTTGAAAAAATATCCAAGAGAAATCTTAATATGAATCTTATAGATGTTGAATGCACCTTTGACAATAATAAAATATTATTTTACTTTACTGCTGAGAATCGTGTGGATTTTCGTGAGCTTGTAAAGGATCTGGCTTCTGTTTTCAGGACGAGAATAGAGCTGCGTCAGATAGGTGTAAGAGATGAAGCAAAAATACTGGGAGGTCTTGGCATCTGCGGCAGGGAGTTCTGCTGTAAGGGTTATCTGGGCGAATTTGAACCGGTTTCAATAAAAATGGCTAAGGAACAGGGGCTTTCATTGAATCCCACTAAAATATCCGGTACATGCGGAAGGCTTATGTGCTGTCTGAAATATGAGCAGTCATATTATGAGGAGCTTCTGAAAATCACTCCTAAGGTGGGCGCATATGTTAAAACGCCTGAGTGTAAGGGGTATGTTGAAGAGGTAAATCTTATTACCGGAAAGCTTAAAATAATGCCGGATAAAACAGACGTGCCTATTTATGTGGATAGAAGCGAGGTTAAAATTATAAAAGACGCTGAAATCAAAATAAATAAGGACGAATTAAAGGCTTTAAAGGAATTTGAAGAAGAAAAATAAAATTTTAAGGCAGCGCCGTACAATTTTTGTACAGTGCTGCCTTCAGGCTGTATTGTCTTAAAAATATAGTCAATTTACTTGAAAAAAAGGGCTGTTTTTTCAGCCCCATTTTATTTATTCAGGGAGGCAGAAATAAAATTCAGCCAGAATCCCCATCATGGTATAATTACTGATTGCTTTCAATGTACTTAACAATATCGCCGACGGTTTTGATGCCTTCAACAGCTTCATCGGGGATTTCTATGTCAAATTCTTCTTCGATTGACATAACCAAATCAACAACGTCAAGTGAATCAGCTCCAAGATCCTCAGTAATATTTGCCTCTGCAACTACACTGTCTTCCTCAACATCAAGCTGATCAGCAACGATGCTTTTTACTTTTTCAAATACCATTTTAGTAACCTCCATTGTGAATTGTGAAATATATATATACAGGTGTCAACACACCGATATAACTTAGTACAAATTGCTACTCGGTGAACTCTCCGACTTTTCTAAACTTAGTGTACCTTTCTTTGAGCAAAATGTCAATATCTTTTTGCAAATTTCTTTTCAGCGTTTCCACCAAAAAATCCTTTATGTTTTCGGCAGTTTTATATACATCATGCTGAGCCTTACCATTTGGTTCCTCAATTATCGCTTCTGCAATACCAAATTCCAGCATATCCTCCGCCGTAATTTTAAGTATCTCACAAGCTTCATGCTCCTTTGAAGCATCCTTCCATAGAATACTTGCACATCCTCTTGGTGAGATAACAGAATAGAGCGCATTTTCAAGCATGCCCAGTCTGTCGCAAACTCCCAGTGCTAGCGCTCCGCCGCTTCCGGCTTCGCCTAAAATCACCGATACGACCGGAGTTTTCAATCGCATAAATTCTATAAGATTTTTTGCAATAGCTTCGCCCTGACCTCTTTCTTCGGCCTCTACTCCGCAGAATGCGCCGGGTGTATCAATAAAGCATATTACCGGTCTGTGAAATTTTTCAGCTTGTTTCGCAAGTCTTAAAGCCTTCCGATAGCCTTCGGGATGAGGCATAGCAAAATTTGTCTTTTTATTTTCATTTAAGTCCCGACCCTTGACTTCAGCCAGAACTGTCACGGGAATACCGTCAATTCTTGCAATACCGCCCATAATAGCGTTATCGTCGCCATAGAGCCTATCGCCGTGAAGCTCGTAAAATTCATCAAAGATCAGCGGAATATAATCGTTTACCGTAGGACGATCCTTTTCTCTTATAAGAAGCTGGCGTTCCCATGCTGTCAGATCGCTCATATTATTCCCCCTCCTTTTTATATCCGTGAAGCTTCATAATATGTGAAAGAACGCTTCTCATACGTTTTCTTTCAACTATCATATCCACAAAGCCTTTATCGAGAAGAAATTCTGCTAACTGGAAATCGTCGGGAAGCCGCTGTTTTATAGTGCCTTCTATTACACGGCGTCCTGCAAAGCCCACAAGAGCCTTAGGCTCAGCTATGATAATATCCCCCAGCGATGCGAAGGAAGCTGTTACGCCGCCGGTAGTAGGGTCTGTAAGAACGGTTATATAAAGCTGTCCTGCTTCTGAATGCTTTGCCACTGCGCCGGAGGTTTTTGCCATCTGCATAAGAGAAACTATACCCTCCTGCATTCTTGCGCCTCCTGACGCAGTAAAAAGAATAATAGGCTTTTTCTTTTCTGTGGCAAGCTCTATTGCACGGGTTATTTTTTCTCCCACAACGCTTCCCATTGATGCCATCATATATCTGGTATCCAT
>CAMWXM010000018.1 GCA_947178195.1 uncultured Ruminococcus sp. | reverse complement strand
GTATAATACATATAACCATTATTTATAATTCCGGTTTGTCCTTTATCAAAATTTCCGGTTTCACCTGTTTCAATATCATAATATGAAAGTCCCTGATCGTAATTATAATCATACCATATCTTATTATCACATACTGCAAAATTGAAAGAATGCTTAATATCATTACTGACATTAGCAACATTTTCTACATTATCTCCCTCATAATCCATTCGGTAAACAGCCGCATTGCTTTCGTTATTTTGAAAATAATAAATATAATTATCAGTAAAATATACAGGGTATATGCTATTGATATTATCAGTTTCTGAAACTTCTTTTATAGCAGTCAAGCTATCATTTTCCAGCTTATATATCCCTGCTTTATTATTTAACCAATCTGTTTTATAAATATAAATATTATTCTTATCACAATAATAGGAACTATAATCTTCTGTTTCGGTTAAAATTTCAGGTTCGCCATCGCCTTTATCAAGACATAAAACATAGTTTGCGCTGTTTCGTCCGCCAATCTCAACCGAATAGTAGCGACCGTAATCGGTAAAATATATAAACTTTGAACTGCTATTAAAACTCCATTGGTCAGTCTCGCCCAAATCAAGACTTTCTGCCTTAGAAATGGCTGCAACTGATGTTGTTGCCTCTGTTTGTTTGGCTTCTGATTTAGTCACAGTTGTTTTTTGGGTCGTTTCAAAGGTTTCTTCTGAAACTGCTGTAACTATTTCAGAATCCACTTCAGATTCCGATGAATTATCAAAGTTGCATGCAGACAAGGCCATCAATAATGCAATTTGTAAAATTAATATTTTTTTCATTTGAACCTCGCTTTATGATCTGTCAGAGAACGTTAATTATATACAGAAAATCCTTAGGATTATCACCATACTGTGAAACATACAGATACACCTGATCATCGCTTACAGAAATCCTCTCCCGTTTCAAGGTTATATAT
Source organism: uncultured Ruminococcus sp. (assembly GCA_947178195.1). Classification (GTDB taxonomy): domain Bacteria; phylum Bacillota; class Clostridia; order Oscillospirales; family Ruminococcaceae; genus Porcipelethomonas. The sequence continues at coordinate 18,877 of CAMWXM010000018.1, read as the reverse complement.
TCCAGTACCGCCCGATGTTTCATGATTGATAATATAATAACAAAATCTGTTATCATCTATCATATCCCAGAATTCAACATATTTCTCCGTTTCCTTCTCTGGAACTTCATCCTGTTATGTATCTTCAGGTTCTTTTTATACTTTGTTTTTTATCCATTCTTCTTTTGTAAGATAGTTTGTATGACCTACCCTTACTTCATTCATCAGCGGAACATCTACATCATCACAGGTATGATGATACTTAAATCCTAATTTTTCCTGTACCCTCTTTGACTTTTCATTTCCGTCATAATATCCGCACCATATTGTTGTCATGTGCAGCTCTTCAAATCCGTGACGAATAAGTTCCTTTGCAGCTTCGGGAATAAGACCTTGTCCCCAGAACGGCTTACCTATCCAGTAGCCAAGCTCGCACTCATCATCTCTGTCTGTCATATCCGTAGAGCCATTGAGATGCAGACCAATACTGCCGATTGCTCTGTTATCTTCCTTCCGGCATACAGCATAGGTTTCCGGTACAGACAAAACATTACGGATTATTTCCAGACTATTTTCAACGCTTGTATGCACCGGCCATCCGGCAATCGGCCCGATTTCCGGGTTTTTTGCGTATTTATATAAATCTTCTGCGTCCGACTCTTCCCACGGACGAATTATCAGTCTTTGCGTTTTTAATATCATTTTTGCTCCCTTCTCATTCAATCGCTCCTGCGCATATCACATTCACATCAGCCTTATTTTATCTCATTATTATTATAACATATACCTTCATCAATTTCAATCATTTCAGGGCACCTAAAACAAACTTAATTGCCCATCAGCATAGCTGTACTGATGGGCATTGCAAATTTTATCATTCGGCAGACTTCCACCTATGAGAAATGGTGAATTCGGATTGTGATGCATCATATTTCTTTTCACTGACTGCACATTAGCATTTGCATAACAATATCTGCAAAAATGTCCGCAGGAATTGTATGCGCCTATATCTGTTCCGAAAAAGCAGTTGCAGTCACGCTGGGACTTTTTCTTTGGAAGATTTAAAGAAATACCTAATGCCTTTTCATATACAGCTTGATTCAGACAACCACTCATATCAATTCCATACCTTGCAAGCTCCTTGTTTTCGTGACAGCCTTTTATGGTGATTGCATAGGATTTGCCTATTTCTGAAAATGCTTTTGCAATCGTTATCTGTTCCTCAATTGCGACTGCAAGGATTTCTGGAGCGTTTATCTTCACTTTTTCGTATAGGTCAACAAAGCTAATAATACAGGTTTCTGTATAGCCTGAAAGTTGTTTTGCCATTCTTTCAAAAGCTGTAATGTGATAATTGACAGTATATTTGCTGTTGATAAGAATAGGGTCATAACGCCAGCCCATAGAATGGATACCGACCATATCGGACAGTTTCTTGAAATACTTTATAACATCAGCTTTTGAAGGAACATTCGGTTCAAGTTCCTTTCCGTATGGTGTTATGGTAACAAACCAATATTGTCCGTACTCTTTTAGCCTTTCTATATGTGGCATCATAGGAGAGGGATTCTTGCTGCAAAAAGCTATCAGGTCAATCACTTCAGGATTGATTTCATATCTTGTTACTTGCTCCATATGGTATGGATTACGTACAAACACATATCCCTCACGTATTCTGTTCATAAACCATTCTGAATAAAATGCAGGAATATCCGTACGCATTCCGGTTTGTAAAATCATAGTCTTATAATCGCTCCTATTGGACAGTTTTCAAAGCAAGCACCGCAGTGCAAACAATTGTTCTGTCTAATAGTATAAGGCTTTAGCTCAACTTTGTCAATACAGTTTTGCGGACAGAATTTCAGACATTTTCCACAACCAATGCACTTGTCTGTAATACGATAGCCTTTGAACTCGGCCATACCATTGCCGACAGTATAGGTTTCTCTGAAAATTGGATTGACTCCCAGATTGAAATACTCAATAGAAGCATCCTTTATCTCAAAACATATACCGATATATCGCTTGTTATCTGGATAGAGATTTGCAAGATACGGCTGTTCCTCGAAAATCGTATCAATGCACTTCTTCTGCCTTTCATCTGCAACAGGATAAGCCTTGGCGGAAAGTCGGATCATTTCCTTGAACTTCGTATAAACAAGTATCTGTACACGCCCGTCAGCGAGAAGTTCTTTCGTTACATTCTTACCCTTTGCGGTAAAAAAATAAAAAGAATTCTCATCATAGTGAACAGCACTGATACATCGAATCTGCGGAGCACCGTTTTCATCGACAGTCGCAACATTCAGTACGCCCACAAGCTGCATTTTCCTTAAACAAGTTTTAGCATCCATAATAAAACCTCACTCAATAATTTTTACACGATTAGCTTTTCTCGGCTTTGTCTGTGGCTGTTCACCGTCAATATATCCAAGAATAACAAAGCAGACAGCACTGTAATTTTCGGGAACACCCCATTCTTTTAAAAGATTCTGTCCTTCATCACTTGCAAAAGTTTCTTCTCCTCTGGAGATAATGCAGGAAGAAATGCCAAGCTCTGTTGCCTGTAAAATCATATTTTCAGCCATACAGAAAGCATCTGCCACACGGAATGCAAAACCATTCTTGCAGAAAATTGTAACAACGGTCGGAGCGTCATAAAATCCATTTTTCATAGTAGGGTCATCAATACAGCTCGGTTGTTCTTTGGAAACATAACTTCCTAAAAGTGTTGAACGATCAAATTTTGCAAGGTTCATTCTGCCGATTTTTTCAGTCAGTTCCGCATTGTGAACAGCAATCATCATACTACGCTGTCCACCGCCTGCGTTTGGAGCATAGTTTCCTGCTTCAAGAATAAGCTCTAAATCTTCACGGCTGATCTGCTTATCTGTGTATTTTCTGATAGAATGCCTTGCTTTTATTAAATCCATTAAAGTCATAGCTTTTCTCCTGTAAGGTTATTGTATTCTTTCCAGCACTGTGGATCTGGTGCGTACATATTCCCCGTATAGCCGAATGTGACAGCAGGACAACCCCTGCAATATCCACGCAATTCACATTTACTGCACTTTTCAAATTTATTCCACTGCCTGTATGCGTCGAGTTTGGCTCCCATAAATAAATCATAGAGTGACGTTTCAAACGTATTGCCGATTCTGCTTTCCATTCTTCGGCAGGCATAAACATCACCTGTAGGCAGAATTGTCATATGTCCGATACCACAGTGGCAGCCATCGTAAATCATATCGGGATTGTGATTTTCAGGGATTTTAAACAGTCCCTTTTCATAGAGATAAAGAATCCATAAATGATCTTTAAACTGAAATGTAGTCTTACAGCCGTTCTTTTTATGTTCATGAAATTTATTGTAGCACATATCAAGAAATTTTCTGTATTCATTGGCTGGAATGTGGTATTCTTCCGATTTCTGACCGCTTGTGGGGCAGTATCTTCCGAATGCAAAAACGTCCACTTCCTTTTCAGCACAAAGGTCTATCAGCTGCGGAAAATCAGCAATATTTGCACTTGATACCGTTGACATAATGGCACAGTACATACCCGACTTTTTAATGCAGTTTATCTTCTCTATTGTGGTATCGAACGAGCCAGGCTTTCGAAAGCTGTCGTGTATCTTTCGCATACCGTCAAGAGATAGCTGATACTTCACACAGCCGTAATCGTGCAGCTTCCGGCAGACTTCATCATTCAAATGAAATGGATTACCCAGTATCGCCCAGCGGATATTATTTTCTTTCAGTTTTTCGGCAAGTTTCCAGAAATCTTTATGTAAAATCGGATCGCCGCCTGTGATGTAAAGATATGGTGTTCTGTCCAGTTTTTCGCACATTTTAAGAATATCTACGATAATCCGCTCCATTTTCTCAAATGGCATTTCCGTTAGTTTTTTGCAGTTATCCTCAGCGAAAATATAGCAGTGTTTACAGCGTTGGTCACAGGTATCTGTAATGTGCCACTGGAATGCAAAATATGGTTTCATGGCGGTTTCCTCCGATAAGTAATTTAAAATCAAGGCAGCCGACAATACCCTGCCGACCGCCAGACTGGTTGCTTTGAAGTAATATGATTACTTCTTGTCAGGGTCAGCTGCTCCACAAGCAGAGCCGCAAGCGGATGCAGGTGTTTCCTTGGGATCAGAAGTTCCGCAAGCAGAACCACAAGCAGACGCAGGCTTTTCAGCAGGGTCAGTAGCACCGCAGGCACTTCCACTGAAAGCAGCAACATTCTTCAGTGTTTCACTCATTGTAAATTTCTCCTTTCGATGGATTCAGGGTTTCCCCCGTAATTTTATGATACTACAGCTTTTTCAATTTGTAAAGAAGGCACTTTTTGGTAACATAGTTACCTTAAAGTGACCTTTGCAGAATATCTGGAATTATTTTGAAAAATTTTTCTTAACTTGACTTTTTGAATGTTATATGTTATAATTAATATAATACTATATTTGAAACTTTTGGAGGATACTATGCTGAAACGTGAAGAACTGCCTGAGTGCGACGTTGCCACAACGGTACAGATTATTGGAAACAAGTGGAAACTTTTGATTATGAGAAATCTGCTTGTACGTCCATGGAGATTTAACGAACTAAAAAAATCGCTGGAAGGGGTCAGCCAGAAGGTACTGACTGACAATCTGCGTCAGATGGAATCGGACGGTATTATCTCCCGTACTGTATATCCGGAAGTTCCGCCGAGAGTGGAATATGCCCTCACGAAATTGGGAGAATCTATGCGTCCTATCCTTGATGCAATGGAAGTATGGGGAATGAATTTTAAGAAAAATATGGAATGAGGGTATGAAATTGCTCTCTGTATGGCTTAATTTGCAATACAGAGAGCGTTTTGGTGATAACGTGACATCCTAATCGGGATTTCACCCCTGTAAAAAACTCCGTTCATGAAAAACAATCCAGTGTATGCGAAGAATCGTTCAGATTTATTTTCACGCACACGGATTTATGGTGTAATTTGAATGTCACAAAATTGGTAGATAGCTAAAAGTGATGGATTCACGGCACTTTTATGCTTATCATGCCTCAATCATTGACATCAACACGACACACTCAACGTGTGTTGTCCTTGCGAACAAATCCACTGCCCGTACCTTCCTGACCGAATAACCGTATTGATTAAGATAGGCGCAGTCTCTTGCAGCGGTCGCAGGATTACATGAGATCATAACAATTTTTTCAGGATTCATTTTCAATACAGCGTCAAGGGTTTTAGCATCACAGCCCTTTCTAGGCGGATCAAGTATAATAACATCCGGTTTTACAGCGTTATCAGCAAGATGTTCTGCTGCTCTGCCAGCGTCTGAACAGATAAATTCCGCATTTACAATATTATTTCTCTCAGCATTTTTTCGGGCATTTTCCACTGCCTGAGGTATAATTTCCACCCCGATAAGCCTTTTCACACTGTCAGCCATAGATAATCCGATAGTTCCTGCACCGCAGTATAAATCGAGCAGTATCTCATTTCCTGAAGGCTGTACAAATTCCTTTGCCAAAGCATAAAGCTTTTCAGCCTGAGGGGTATTGACCTGATAGAAAGCCTCCGGTGAAATATCTATTTTATTGCCACACATAAAATCGGAAATAAATTCTCTGCCCCAGAGCGTTACTGTTTTTTTACCAAGAATGACGTTATTATTTTCAGGATTTATGTTCATGACAATAGATTTTATACATTCAAATTTTTCTGTCAGTTCATTGCATAAAGGCTTAAATTCAGAAACGGCAGCTCTTTTAACAACAAGACAAACCATAATTTCATCAGAATAATATCCTTTTCGTATGAATATATGACGAAGTAGTCCTTTTCCTGTTCTCTCATCATATCCGATGATGGCGTTAATATTTGTATAATTAACAATACAATCAGCTATCCGGCTGAAAATATCTGGTAAAAGCATGCATTCTGTACCGCATATTATACGATGACTTCTTTTAGCATAAAATCCGCAAATGTTGCCGTTTGGGGAGTTGCTTACCGGATACTGTGCCTTATTGCGGTATTTATAATGGCTTTCGCATTCCAGTATGGGCAAAAAATCCGCCTTGATTTTTCCTATACGTGTAAATGCATCGTAAACAAATTTTTCCTTTAACCTTGCTTCGCTTTCATAGGTAATGTGACGAAAAGAACAGCCGCCGCATTTTGGAAAGTACGGACAATCTGAAGCTATCCTATCTTCGGAAGGCTTTATTATTTCCTGAACAATTCCATAAGCATAGCTTTTAAGAACTTTCACGACTTTAACATTAATAACGTCTCCCACCGCCGTTTCAGGAACAAAAACAGTCATGCCGTCAAATTTTCCCACACCGTTTCCGTCGGAAGTGATATCCGATATTTCAAGTTGAATTATTTGATTTTTTTTCATTTTCTATTCTCCGAGAATTTCATAAATAAGCTGTTTTTTCTTCATAAGCTGGTCAAATTTATTGATATATTCATAAGGAAATTTATAATTATGTATTCTTGTGATTTTTCCGTTTTTATCAATAAGCTTGGTTGACGCCGCACATCCTGCCCCAAATATAGTCTGAGTCTCGTCCATAATAAAAATATTATAAAGGCTCTCCTTGCCCTTTTTAGCAAAGCCAATATTCTCAAGATTTTCAAGAGTATTTTTTTGACGATAAAGATAATAAGGCTGCCACCCCTTTTGAGGCAGTATTTCTATCGCTTTATTTACCATTTCACTTGCCGGATTATTTATAAACTTATTTATATTTTCTTCATAAAGCTTTGCCGAACGCTTGATGGTAAGAGTATGTACGGTAATGCTTTCCGGCGCAAGCTCAATGGTTTTTTCAAGAGTATGCATAAAGCTTTCAAAAGTATCTCCCGGGAGTCCGGCAATAAGATCCATATTTATATTGTCAAATCCCAGCTCTCTTGCAGCTTTATAAGCGTTTATGGTATCCTGAGCCGTATGCTGTCTACCAATGATCCTTAAAACATTATCATTAAAAGTCTGAGGATTTACAGAAATTCTTCCAGCACCGTTTTCCCTGATAACTCTTAATTTGTCATAGGTTATGGTATCTGCTCTTCCTGCTTCCACATTATATTCCCTGACCCCTGAAGCATCAATATTTTCAGCGACAGTTTTCATGAGCCTTTCAAGCTGGTCTGCGTCTATAGAAGTAGGAGTTCCTCCTCCGAAATATATCGTATCTATTTTAAGATTCAGCTTTCTTATTATCTTGCCCAGAATCTCAATTTCCCTGCAAAGACATTCAATATAATCGGGAATTAATTTTTTAGCACTTTCAAGAGAATGAGATACAAAAGAGCAATAGCTACATCTGGCAGGACAAAAGGGTATGGAAATATAAAGGCTTATAGTGTCATCGCTCATTCCTTCAAGCAGCGGAAGCTGATTTACAGCGGTTGAATATGAAAGTTCAAGCCGACTGTTTAACGTCATATATTTATTTTTTAATTTATCAAAGCATTCCTTTTTGTCACAGCCTTTTTCGATTAGCTCCGTCATTTTTTTAACTGGTCGTATTCCTGTAAGAAGTCCCCAGGGAGGAGTAATTCCAGTTATCCGATTAAGGCAGATAAAAATAAGTCTGCAAATTTCATGCTCGCATGTATTTTTATCTGCCTTATAATTGTTTAATTTAAAAGCTTTTCTTGCCGTTTTTTCACCTACACGACAATACGCAAAAAGATAAGTAAACTCTCTGCCCTTTTTAAGCTGAGAGCTTACAATATCTCCATCGGAATTTATCTCATCGTAAAGAAACTCAAATCTGCCTGGAATAAAAAGCTTTACCACTGCTTCGGTCTCATACTTGAAATCATGACCTTTAAATAAAATCTTCATAAGGGTTCCCTTTTAAATATACATTATTTTTTCTTTCAAAATCAAGAGTACTTGTTTCGTTATGACCGGGATATACCTCATAATTCCCTTCCAGAGCAGCCAGCTTTTTCAGCGAATCATACATTTCTCCCATACTTCCGCCGGGAAAATCAGTTCTTCCCATAGACATTTTAAAAAGAGTATCGCCTGTGAAAAGCGCATTTCCGCACTTATAGCATACTCCACCTCTTGTATGACCAGGAGTATGGATAACCTCAAATTCAAGCTCATCAAGTCTTATCACATCACCGTCATTTATGGCATTGAAATTATCTGTCGGAATAAATTTTCCGCCGCCAATAGCATCTGCAAGATTTGCCGTTCTATCTGTAAGCATAACCGAATCCTGCTCATGTATATATATCTGAGCGCCGTATTCTTCCGCCGTCTGGGCAGCAGCTCCAATATGGTCATAATGTCCGTGAGTCAGCAATATTTTCTTTAAATCAAGATTGTTATCCTTTAAAAATGCTTTTATTTTTTCAAAGTCTCCGCCCGGGTCTACAGCGGCGGCATTTTTATTTTCCGTTTCAATTATATAGCAATTTGCACGTAGATCGCCTACGGGAATACGAGTAACCTTCATAAATCTCTCCTTATATTCTCTTTATATTCTTGCTCTGTCCACCGACATAACGCCCTTTATACGCCTGAGCTTTTCGATTATACCTTTAAGCTGCTCTATACTTGCAATAGTGATAGTCGCTTCAAAAAGAGCATTTCCATTTTTAAGATTTCTCGATGATGAGTGAATAATAGGTATTCTCGCCTCGGTCAGAACAGCAGTAATATCAAACACAAGACCCACTCTATCAAGAGCTGTTACCTCTATGCTTGTCTGAAGGCTTCTTTGCTCGCTGTCTGTCCACTGTACGTCCATCCATCTTGCCATTTCCTTTTTATCGTTTCTGCGTACCGCAGCCAGATAATTAGTGCAGTTTACAGTATGAACGGATATACCGTGTCCTCTGGTTATAAAGCCAACTATCTCATCTCCGGGCAACGGATTGCAGCACTGTGAAAATTTAACGGTACAATCCTCTATCTTGTCCAGCACAATACCGCTGTTTGGCTTATGAACAGGCTTAATAACAGATGTTTCAACCTCATCTTCATTTGTCTGATATAATTTTGTATATTTATCTTTAAGCCTTGGAATTATTTTTGACAACATAACGCCTCCGTAACCGATAGAAGCATAAAAATCGTCTATTGTGCTGCAGTTATGTCGTTTTAAATCGTCGGCAAGAAAAGCTTCCAGCTCTCCTTCCGGTATTCTGATTTTCTGATGCTTGAATTCCTTTTCAAGCTCCGTCTTACCTGTAATGATATTTTCTTCCCTGCATTCCTTTTTAAACCATGAGCGTATCTTTGATTTCGCTTCGTTTGTTCTGGCAATATTAAGCCATGCTCTGTTAGGTCCTTTATTAGGTTCATGACTGGTCACTATCTCACATATCTGACCTGTTTGAAGCTGATAATCCAATGGCACAAGCTTTCCGTCAACCTTTGCGCCGATAGTCTTATGCCCTATCTGAGTGTGTATCTTATAAGCAAAATCTATAATGGTAGAATCAACCGGAAGAGAGATCGAGTCTCCCCTCGGGGTCATAACCACAATATCCTCAGGCGCAAGGTCGGTTTTAATAATATGCACTATTTCCTCTACATCATCAGAGGTCTGCTGTGCCTCAATGACCTGACGTACCCACGCCAGACGCTGATCCATTTTATCCGAACGCTTTATTCCTGCCTTATACTTCCAGTGAGCGGCGATTCCGTACTCAGCGGTAGCATGCATATCCCAGGTCCTTATCTGTATTTCAAAGGGAATAGCTTCCTTTCCCAGAACAGTAGTATGAAGCGACTGATACATATTAGCCTTAGGGGTGGAAATATAGTCTTTAAATCTGTTAGGGATAGGACGGAACATATCGTGAACAAGTCCCAGTGCATTATAGCACTCCCCTACCGTTGACACTATTATCCTGACAGCATATTTATCATAAATTTCTTCAATGGTTTTATGGCTTACAAACATTTTTTTATAGATACTGTAAATGCTCTTTACACGTCCGTCAATATGAGGAGGCTTTTCAAAATCCTCATCACGGAAGCGAGTAGCTATAGTTTCCTTTATAGATGTAATGAAGGCTTCTCTGCTATTTTTTTTGAGTTCGAGGATATGCTCTATCTCAGAATAAGCAAAGGGATCAAGATAGTGGAAGGACAGATCCTCCAGTTCCTCCTTTATACCTCTCATACCGAGACGATGAGCGATAGGCGCATATATATTCATCGTTTCATGGGCTGTATTTCTCTGCTTTATTCCGGGACGGAAATTCAGCGTCCTCATATTGTGCAGTCTGTCTGCAAGCTTTATAATAATTACCCTTATATCCTGAGACATTGCAAGCAGCATTTTTCTTACATTCTCCGCCTGCTGTTCTTCTTTATTGAACATAGGTACCTGATTGAGCTTTGTAACTCCGTCCACAAGCATAGCCACGTCCTGTCCGAAGCGTTTTTTCACTTCCTCAAGAGTGATCGGCGTATCTTCAACAACGTCATGAAGCATAGCGCCGCATATGGTATCCGTATCCATGCCAAGCTCTAAAAGTATATATGCTACCGCAAGAGGATGGATAATATAAGGCTGACCCGAAGAACGCTTCTGCCCTTCGTGCGCCTTTGCAGCAAATTCATATGCCGTTATAATTTTGCTCAGGTCATACTGTTTATCATCAGTCAGTATCTTCTGAATTATCATGTCTATGGTATATTCCTCGCTCATAAATATCCATCTCCTTAAATTTTATTTCTGAGTTGCTGTAAAATCTTCGATTTATTCAGGTCAGCCTTCTGAGCACCGTTTATAACGCTTATTTCCTGTGTAAAGCGATTTATTTTTACAAGTCCCAGCTCTTCAAAAATATCTGCACAGATATTAAGCTTGCAGTAATTCATATTTTCCGACACAAGCCGCATATAAAGTGTCTCCAGACTATTTTTACCAATTGAAACCGCCTTATATACCGGTATCAGTTCATTCCTGTCGGGACATATTTTCTTATAATAATTATCCGGCAGTGCTTCGCCTCTTCTGAATTTTTCATAAGCGTCCTTCGCTGCAAAATACTTTTTCTGCTCCAAACCGCTTTTACGGTAATCCTTTATTATTACGCTTATGCTTTTTTTATTATTATATACCTGAGTATCCATAGTTACCATAAAATCAGCTTTATCGCCGTTTTTCAAAAACACCTCGTCAGGAGAATGCCGAAACAGCAAAGCAAAAAAATATGTATTTCCGTATTTTATTTTAAACTTGGTATGAAGTCCACCCGAAAGCGAAATAATATCAATAATTTCAGCGCCTACTATTGCAAATACCGGCTGACTGTTGCCCTCTCCGAAGGGTTCCAAAATCTCCAGGCTCTCTATATTTTCAACGTTGATTTCCGATGGCATTATTACTTTATCCGCTGTAATATCAGGTATCGGCATAATTTTAAAGCTTTCTGCCGCAAATTGCTGAAGTCTTTTATTAAATTCCGGTATATCCGAGGTTTTCATTGAAAATCCTCCTGCACCCAGATGTCCGCCGAATTTTGTCAGCAGGTCGGAGCAGTATTCCAGAGCCTTGAATACTGAAAATTTTCCAAAGGCTCTTGCCGAGCCTCTTGCTTCCTCACCCTCAATAGCTATGATAAAGCAAGGCTTGTCAAAGCGTTCCAGTATCCTCGCCGCAACTATACCTATAACACCATGGTGCCAGCCTTCGCCGCTTAAAACAACTACTCTTTCATATATCAATTCCGGCTGTTCATTTATTTTTTTACCGATATCATCTATTATTTCATTTTCAGCTTTTTTTCTGTTTTCATTCAGCTTATCCAGCTCCTCACTGAGCATTTCCGCTTCTGCTTCATCATCTGTCATGATAAGCCTTGCCGCCATAGTCGGCGACCCGAAACGTCCCGATGCATTTATTCTGGGCGCAATTCCAAACGCCAGAGAGGTAGAGGTCACTGGAAATTTTATTCTGCTTTTTTTAATTAACGCATTTATACCACAGCGTTCGGAATTTTCCAGAAGTCTCAGTCCTCTGCTTACAATATACCTGTTTTCGCTGTTAAGACTTACAATGTCGGCAACTGTAGCAATTGCCGTAAGCTCGCCGTATTCTGTAAACGCAGTATCATATCCTCCGCCCTCAAGAGCGGCAATAAGCTTTAAGGCTACTCCTGCTCCGCAAAGATTTTTAAATATAGATGGACAATCAGCTCTGTGAGGGTCGACTATCGCTTCAGCGTCCGGCAGCATCTCCCCAGGCTGATGATGGTCGGTCACTACCAGTTTCATTCCCAACTGGTAAATAAGCTTTGATTCAGCAATGGCAGATATGCCGTTATCCACTGTAACAATAAGCTTTACTCCCATTTCGGCAAGCTTTCTTACTGAATTTTCATTAAGTCCATATCCTTCACAGCGTTCAGGGATGTAATATATAACGTCGGCGCCCATACATTCAAGGTAGGAATACAGCATAGCCGTAGAGGTTATACCATCACAGTCATAATCCCCATAAATGCATATTCGTTCAAAATTTTCCAAAGCATTATTTATGACTCCGGCAGCCTCTCTCATATCAACTAAAAGAAACGGATCGAATAATTCATTTACCGAAAGCTTTTTTGCAGCCTCCGCCGCATTCTCAAAGCCTCTCGCAGCAAGAATTTCAGCGCACAATAATGATATGTCCGATTCACTCTTTATTTTTTCTGAAATTTCTTTATCTGATTTTTTTACGATCCATTTTTTCATAATTCACCATTCCCAATTATACCTGTATATGATTATAACATTTATATGCCCAAAATACAAGCATATGATATTTATTTATACTGATAAAGGGCAACGTTTTCAAATCCATCAAGAAGATCGTTAAGTCGCTTGAAGGCTGCTATCGTACCCCTTGCAACGCATCCGGTAGGGTCTTTTGCTATATTGCACTTTACTCCGAGAGTTCTGTCAATAAGCTTATCTAATCCGCCCAGCATTGCGCCGCCTCCTGTCAGAATAATACCGTTTTCATAAATATCACCCACAAGCTCAGGGGGAGTATCTTCAAGAAGTGAACGTATTGTGTCTACTATTTCAAACACCTCGTCCTCTAAAGCGTCAAAAACTTCCATTTCGCTTATATTTATCATTTCGGGAAGTCCCTTTATAAGATTTCTTCCACCAATGGTCATTCTTACGTCATCGTTAGGGTCATATAAATTCGTAAGCTCTTTTTTCACCATTTCAGCAGTACGTTCGCCGATAAGCAGCTTATATCTTTTCTGAACATATCTTACAATTGCTGCGTCGAGCATATTTCCTGCCGTTTTAATAGAACGGGAAGTAACTACGCCGTTCATTGAAACAACGGCAACGTCTGTAGTTCCGCCTCCGATGTCTACTACCAGATGCCCTCTTGCCTTGGTCATATTCACTCCTGCACCCAGCATAGCGGCAATAGGCTCCTGAATAAGATAAACCTTTCTTGAACCGGCGTTCATAGCCGCTTCAACTACCGCACGGCTTTCAACGTCGGTGATAAAAGAAGGAACGCAGATAACTATTCTGGGCTTTACAAGTCTGTAGCCCGCCGCCTTTCTGACAAACTGCTTTATAAGACACTGGGTCATCTCATCGTCGGAAATAACGCCGCATTCAAGAGGTCTTATAACATCAATATATTCCGGAGATTTGCCTATCATTCGATAAGCCTTTTTTCCTACGGCAATTATCTGGTTTGTACGCTTATTTACAGCAATGACCGAAGGTTCGTTTAAAACAATACCCTTTCCGTTTACCGCCATAACTATATTTGCCGTTCCTAAATCTATTCCGATATCCTGTGACATAATATTATCATTCCTTTTTTAGTTTTGTTGTTGTTCCGACAGCTCCAAAAACTTGAGCTGCTCCCATATTTATAAGTAATTCTGCGCATTTATTCAACGTGCTGCCTGTTGTTAGCACATCGTCGCAGACAATAATTTTCTTTCCACTTAAATTCATATTTCCGCCCGAAAATGCGGAAACGTTATTTTTTCTTTCTTCACGACTCAATTCATGCTGAACAGCCGAATCTTTTTTAAAAAGCGCATTATTTAAAATCGGTATTCCAGTTTTTGATGATATTTCAGTGGCAATAACATAAGATTGATTATACCCTCTTTCCCTGAGCCGTTTCCGTGACATTGGCACAGGAACTATATTATCCGCATTTTTAAGTATGTCATCAACCTTTATTTTTTCTGCAAGTATATCTCCAAGAAAATATCCGAAATTTTTACTGCCGGCTTTAAGGGAAATAATACCATCTCTGGCTTCCTTTTCATAGAAAAATCCGGCAGCAGTACGAACAGTCAGAATATCACTTTTACATATACAATCCGCCTTGCCGCATTTCTGACAGATGTCATTTTTCTTAACAGCAATATCTTCAAGCTTATCCATACAACTGTCGCAGACAAAGCTGTCAAAAGAAATAATCTCTCCGCATACCGGACATCTGTTCGGGAAAAACAGATCCAGTATAAACGCTGAAATTTTATTCACGAGGCTTCATCTCTTTCCGGCACATATCTGTAAGACATGTATATCTGTTAGTACGCTTATTATTTAAAACCATTTTATTGACCGCTTCCTCCGTACCGATTATAATAAGAAGCTTTTTTGCACGGGTAACAGCCGTATACAAAAGATTACGATAATAAAGCTTATCGAATCCGCCCATAAGCGGCATTACCACCACTTCAAATTCGCTGCCCTGGCTTTTATGTACGGTAATGGCGTAGGACAGCTCCAGCTGATTTACCATATCAAAGGAATATGCGGCTATTCTCCCATCAAAATTTATAATAATTTCCATTCGCTGTCTGTTAATGCTTAAAATCTTACCTATATCGCCGTTATAGATACCTGCGCCCTGCTCGCCGTCCTTTGACCAGACTATATCATAATTATTTTTAGTCTGCATTATCTTATCTCCCTCACGGAAGGTATAAACAGGAGATTTTACTTCCTTTTTCATACTGCCTGGCGGATTCAGATGTGTCTGAAGAATTTTATTCAGTTCTACTGTTCCCACAGATCCCTTTCTTGAAGGAGAAACAACCTGAATATCGTCAACAGGAGAATATTTATAAGCCTTAGGCAAACGATTTTTAACAAGGTCGACAATAAGATTTATCGCCAGCTCAGGCTGAGTACGCTTAAAAAAGAAAAAGTCATTGTTCTTCTGAGTAAGATCGGGCATTTCTCCCCTGACAATTTTATGAGCATTAGTAACGATACAACTTTGTTCCGCCTGACGAAATATTTCTTTAAGCTCTATCACAGGAATACAGCTGCTTTCTATAAGACTTTTCAGCAGATTTCCTGCGCCTACTGACGGGAGCTGGTCGCTGTCTCCCACCATTACCAGACGGCAGCTGAGTTTGATTGATCTTAAAAGGCTTTCAAACAAAATAACATCGACCATTGACATTTCATCGACAACAATAACATCGCATGCCAGCGGATCATTTTCATTATGCTTGAATTTAAGCCTTCCTCCTGCATCAAATGTAACCTCCAACAGCCTGTGTATAGTTTTGGCTTCTCTGCCTGTCAGGTCTGATATTCTTTTAGCAGCTCTGCCTGTAGGAGCGGCAAGCATTACCCTTTCGCCCTTTTTTTCATAAAGTGAGATTATAGCGTTAAGGGTCGTAGTCTTACCTGTTCCAGGACCGCCTGTCATTACCATTATGCCTCTTGAAAGAGCAGTTGTTATAGCTTTTCTCTGAAGCGTTTCATAGTGAATGCCGTTTTGCTGCTCTTCAATATCTATAAGCTTTTCATAGTTGTAATCATCAGGACTCGAAAACGCCTGCATAACGCTGATACGCCCTGCAATATAGCTTTCAGCAATATAATAATCGGCAAGATAAATAAATCCCCTATCCTTTTTTATATATTCAAAAATTTTTTCTTCGGCTATCATTTCATTATATGTATCATAAAAATCCGCTTCGGAGATTTTAAGAAATTTAATGGCAAGCTTTTCCAGAACGTCTAAAGGTAAACAGGAATGACCTGCATTGGCATTTTCCGAAAGAATAAAAGTGATTCCCGCTTCTATCCTGTCATGGGAATTTGGGGAGATCTCCATTTCAGCTGCAACTGCTTCTGCTTTTCTGAAGGAAAGTCCGATATTTATACTGCAAAGAGAATAGGGATTATTTTTTATTATATTTATCGCCTGATGTCCCCATTCCTGATAAGCTCTCATAGCAACGCTGGATTTAAGACCGTATTTTGAAAGGAATATCATAAGATGTCTGAGATTAAAAAGTTTTTTGGCTTCTTCTATAATACTATCGCATTTTTTCGGGGATATGCCCTTTATCTGCAAAAGCTTAGAAGGATCTTTTTCCATTATCTCAAGAGTTTTTTCGCCGAAGGTGTCTACTATTCTCTTTGCCAGCGCAGGTCCTATCCCCTTTATTGCCCCTGAGGATAAATATTTACATATGTTTACAGATGTGCTCGGGAGCTTTCTTTCACAATATTCAACGGCAAACTGAGTTCCGAATTTTATATGGGTAACATATTTGCCTTCCATAAGAAGAACCTCGCCTGCTTCCACATCGCCAAGCTCTCCCACAGCCGTTACAAGCTCGTCTCCTGTATCAACGTCCAGCACGGTATAGCCGTTTGTTTCGTTCCGGTATATGACCGATTCGACAGTACCTTCTATTTTAATTGTTTCCTGTTCCGACATGCCGCGTTCCTTTCCGCAAATTACGTCCGTCCATGCAGCCTTGCAGCCTTCTTCGGGTAATACCGCACAAAGCGCAAAAACACGAGCTGTGCTCTATGCGGTATCGCCTTTATATATTATACTATTTTCCGACAAAAAAATCAAGCAAAAAGTCTTTCCATTGGTTATTTCTTTGTATTCAGTTATACTTACATTTCCTATAGGTGTAAATCAAGCTGTTTATGCCCTTAAAAAGATAAACACCGCACAATTTTATTGTGCGGTGTTGCCTTAGATAAATTTCAATTCATTAAATCTGAATCACCAGAAACACTAACCTCAGAAACATTTGTATATGCCTTTTGCACCAGTAATAGGATCTTTTTTTTGTAAATATTTATAGACCTTGATTATTCAGAACTTTCTTATTTTTGTGAAACTTAATTTTACAAATAAAACAAATGAATATACATAATGAAAGTGCTAAAAGGAATTTTCCGTTTAAAATTTGTTCCCAACAAACAGCAAGAAATAAAGGTGCTTTATCTAAAATTTGTAAAGACGCAGTTATAGTGTTATATACATGAGGATAAATATTAGTAATAAACAATAATGTAATAGCTAAAAATGTAATCAAGCTACCTAACATATATTTTTTAGCAACATCCTTATTTTCATTAATAATGTTTTTGTTTTTCGTTCTCATTATTAACCCGGCTGCAATTATAAATATCATTTGTAAAATGTTAAGCATTATTGCATCATACTCATAGAAATATTCTCCATGTTCAATGAAATAATTTATTATAAAATAATTTGCCAATATGAAAGGGATAAATATTATGCAAACTACTAAAATGCATTTTAATATAATTTTATTCATTGCTTTGCTCATATATTACGCCTCCTCTATAATATATTATACTAATTCTTAATCAAATTATTAAAAATCTTAACAGCAATCATTCCGTCACAAGATTTGGGTCGGTATAAACTTTAAAATGAACGTCTTTTCCCACAAGGAATTGATTAAGCAGCGTAAGATCGGCAATAGTTGCTTTACCGTCGCCCGTAACGTCCATCGGAGACGCCATAGGCGGAATTACTACCTGAGGCTGCGGATGGCTATAATAATCGATAAGATAACGTTTCAATGCAACAGAATCAAATACGTTGATCTTCTTATCATTTGTAACGTCTCCCGGGATAAAGCCGTAATCAGGAGTTGTAGGCTTTTCAGTAGGATCGGTAGGCTTTACATCACCTGATTTATAATTAGCCCAGCCGCCTTCGGGAAGCTCGTCAAGAGTTATACAGAAATCGCTCTGATATAATTCTTTCAGCGTTTCTGGATCATTGTAATCATCGCCTGAAAGGAAATTTTCCGAACCGTTGTCGTACCATATGCAGAAATAAAGCCAGTATGCCTTTTCGACCATAAGATTGTTAAGACTCGGAACTGTATCATTTTCTGGCATAGATACCATCTTATTACCGTTTGTCAGCTCAACCAAATCATAGAATGTAGCTGAAATAGCGTCCTCGTTAGGTCCGCTTGTTTTGCCGTCGTGACGGTTATACTGAGTATTGTATTTATCAAATCCTACAATATCAACATATTCATCGCCGGGATACCACGGAGGTGATGTTGCATAGGTATAGCTGTTAAATTCCCATATAAGGTTGTGAACTCCGTATACTTCCGTAAGATCAGTATACAGCTGTTTCCAGAGAGCCTTATAGGGTTCAGCGCCTTCCTGACCCCACCAGAACCATGCGTTGCCCACGCCGGTATTGCCCTCGGCTTCGTGATACGGACGGAAGATCACAGGAATATTTGCTTCCTGAACTTTAAGAAGCTGTTCTGCAAGACACTTTGTTGCAAGCTGAACATACTCGTATTCCTTAGTGCCTTCCTTAGTTGCGTTTGCAACGCTGAAGCTGCTGTTCGGTTTATATGAACAATCTTTCCAGCTAACTTCCTCGCCTAATGTATAATTTTCAAAATCCACAGGCAGATTTATATGCCAGCAAACGGTAGGGATACCGCCTTTTTGACCCCATTCGATCATTCTTTCGATAGAGCCGTCGTCCCAGCCGTAAAGCGGATTGAAATTCATAAGGTCAAAGCCTCTTATTGCAGGATAAACGCCGAAATTTTTCTTTATCCATTCAAATTCCGATTCATATCCCAG
>CAMWXM010000017.1 GCA_947178195.1 uncultured Ruminococcus sp. | reverse complement strand
GCTGTTTTGCTCTGCGTATTATTGCGGATTTTTTCGCTTCAAAAGCATTATGTAAGGCTCTGCGAGGACGTTTGCCATTGGTCTTGTAATATGCCATGCCGTTTTTGCCGTAAACAACAATTACTTTTCCGTTGTATGTCGGTTTCTTTTTCCCGGCGTACCCCTCAACTGGAACATACCAAGGAGATCCTTTGCGTCCATCTTTAATAGCATAATCTCCCGTTCCAAACTCCTCCCAGACTGCATTTTCAAGAGGACTACCAATAACTGCTTCACCTTTAACTTCGTCAATATTAGCCGCCCATGAACCTTTTAATTGTCCGGTGTCAACTCCGGTATTTTGTGCAGCCTGACTTACAATTGCCGCACTTGCTTCAACAAGAAATTTTCCTACAAGGCTTGATAAATGTCTTTTAACCTCAACGCTGTTATCTTCAAAATTAAATTCAACATCAGCCATTTCACTGCCCTCCTGTAAACTTCAGGTATATTTCATAGTGATGATTAAGATTCATAGGGTTATCAATAAGCACAATATCATAAACCTTACCATCGATAATCATGCGACTGCTTTCTGCGGTGATGCTCTCATCAAGAATCGCATAATCGCAGATGAACAGATGAGTTGATTCCTCGATTTTAGCGTCATAGGTAGAATATTTGCTGTCACCGCTGCGCAGATCAAGAAATCCTATCAGGGTCTGAACCGTTTCCCATGATTTTTCAAATTCGCCTATCTCGTTTTCCATACTGCTGAAAACCTGGATTTCAGCAGTTATATTACCGCCAATGTTGCTCATATCAGAACCTCGCTTTCATGTAAGGCTTTAAAAATCCCAGTAAAGATTTAGGATAACCCATAACCGAATTATCGCCGTCCATGTTGAAATATGTCACCGAATGCCTTGAAATAGTTTCCGACTGTATTCCTACCTTTTCACGATTATCAATATCCCATTTCAGCATATTAATAACGCCTGTCACCACATCGGGAGGATAGTAAATTTTCGTAATAATATTCTTCTTGCAGTCAAGAAGTTCGCCGTCAACGGTCATGCCTTTATCAGTAATTTCAATTACCGTATACACACCATTATTTAAAAGACTGCCGGAAATCTGAATCGTATCGCCAACGCTGATGTGTTCAGGTGGATTTAAAATAAATCCGTCCAAGACCTCAGAGGTTGAACGGATATTTTTAAGTTGAAAATTGTTGTGGGTATAATTTCTGATGAGAGATTCCAACGCCTGAAGTTTAGCTTCAAGCGTTGTGTCATTTTCATTAGTATTAATATAACTTTTCAGCTTTTCTACTGTCATTAGCATAAAATATCACCTATTTCTTGAATTTTGCAAGCACGACCTTTGAATCGTTTGTAAGAGCAACGCCGTAATATTTTGCCACCGTAATATCATGACGCTGCTTTTTCGGAAGCCATTCGCTGTCCAACTGAGTATCCTTTTTAAGGAAAATCGTAATCGCCGGAAGTTCCGTTTCCGTATATTCGGTTTCTGTACTGTCCGGCTGAAGCTTGATGATGGGGCAAAGATAATATTGTGAAGCGGCGGGAACAAAATTTACTTTATCGCCCACATTCAAAACGGCAGCGCAATTAGGCTGAACCGATGAAAGCTTTTTAGCCGTAGCCGATTCCGTACCGTCCTCAGCAATGATAGTAATAGAACCGTCTGGCACTTTTTCAAACTGAATAAGCTTAACCTTTTTTGACTTCTTGATCCAGCAGCCGGCTATTTTACCGATAGAACCGCTTACCGCAACCCCTGCCGTAAATTTATCAGCGGAAAGAAAATTATCATCTTTGAGAATAGTTGCTTCCTGTGCTGGATTAATAAACATCACCTTTTCGATGCCGTCTTCCTCATCTTCAAACTTAGCGTTCGCATCAACAATACCATCATAAGAAATAGCAGCAAGAGATGAAGCCGCATAAATATTTTTTCCGGTATATGCAGCATTTCGATTTTGTTTAGAAAATCCGTCATATATCCCACTGTTGCCGTAGCTGCATAGGAAATATCATGAGCGGCAACTATTTCAAACATATTTTTCTTAGGACGGATATTTCCCCTGATATTTTCACCTGCTGGAGTTGTAGTGGTTTTTGCACCAAAAGGAGTTAAACCACTTTTCTGAATACCTGTATTCATATAGGCTTCGTTGTCGTAACATATATAGATGATATTATCGTTTCTGTCAATTGCCCCCGAAAGTGCCTGAATACCAATGTCGGCAGTTCCGCCGTCACCTGCAAAACCTACGGCTGTGAAATCTGTTATTCCACGTCTGCGGAAACCTGCCTCGATTCCAGTAAGCATTGACGATGTTCCCGCAAAGGTTGAAATTATCGCATTATTTGCAAAGCAAAGCTGTGGAAAATTGAATCCCACCGCTGACATACAACCGGCAGGAAGTACGGCAACTGCATTTTTCCCAAGCACTTTCAATGCGTTTCTTACTGCAAGACTTCCGCCGCAGCCGGCACAAGCTTTATGCCCGTAAAAGAATTCGTCTTTACAAAGATTTTTTGCTGTTACTGCCATTACTCTTCCACCTCTATTCCAATGAAATTAACTTTTTCCGTTCCTTTTTCCATTGCCGAATAAATATGTTCTATGTCAGATGCGGAAATATTTCTTCCCCCAAGACCGCCTATAAAATTATAGGACGGCACATTTATTTTTTCCGTATGAAGGGCTGAATTTACATTTGTGAATACTGTCCCCTCATTTCCGAAAGATATATCTTTTTCAAGTACAGCAACGGATTTGGCATTTTTCACGATTTCGGTAATTTCCTTTGCAGGAAAAGGACGCATATATCTGATACGCAGCACCCCTGCCCTGTTACCATTTTTACGCAGCTTATCCGCTGTTTCTCTGCAAAGTCCCGCAATACTGCCAAGGGTTATAATGATATAATCCGCATCTTCCGTTTTATATGTATCAATCAGTCCGCTATATTTTCTGCCGAAAATTTCCGAAAACTTTTTCTCCGCTTCTCCGATTACCGAAACGGCATTTTTCATGCCAATATGCTCTTTATATTTGAAAATATAGTTGTGCTCAGGACCTGCCGAAAACGCCATATTTTTCGGATTATCAAGATCAAGCTTGTTATCCGTTTCGTATTTGGGAAGAAAAATATCAGCCTGATCCTGCGTTGGAATATCAACTTCTTCATATGTGTGAGTTAAAATAAATCCGTCCAGATTCACCATAAATGGCGTGGAAACTTCTCTCTTCTCTGCTATGTAATAACTCATTAAAGCAAGGTCAAGAGATTCCTGAGCATTCTCCGCATAAGCCTGAATCCAACCGCTGTCAAGCTGCGAAAGGCTGTCACGCTGGTCGCCGTAGATATTCCACGGCAGAGCAGTTGAACGGTTGGCATTCATCATAACAATAGGAAATCTTCCTCCCGAAGCGTAATACAGGCATTCCGCCATATATAAAAGTCCCTGTGATGATGTCGCCGTAAAAGCACGGACTCCTGCTGCAGAAGCTCCCATTGCACATGAAAGTGCGGAATGCTCTGATTCAACATGAATAAACTCACTGTCAAGACTTTTATCCTCAACCATTTCAGACAGTCTTTCAACAACTATCGTCTGCGGCGTTATGGGGTATGCAGATATGACTTCGGGTCGTACAAGACGTATTCCCTCCGCAAAGGCTTCGTCTCCCGATAAAAATTTCTTTGCCATTATTTTTCCGCCTCCATTTCAATTGCGCCTGTTTTGCAGATTTTAGAGCAGATCCCACAGCCCTTGCAGAATTTGTAATCTACAACTGCTTTTTTGTTTTCTATGGAAATCACTCCATCAGGACAATAAAGATAGCACTGCATACAGCCTGTGCATTTTCCATGCTCAACAACAGGTCGGATGCTTCTCCAGCCGCTGTTTTTCGTAACAAGATAGCCTGCCTCGAAACAAGTATTTTCCGGCACGTCATGGAATCCGAACTGTGTTTTTTCTCTTAAATATGGTTTCATTTCAAAACCTCCCCGACTGCCGTTTTTACTGCATTGATATTCCTTTCATGCAGTTTTTCAGGCATATAATGTTCAATGGCAAACAGAATATTTTCTGTACTTACAATTCCCGAAATTGTAGATAATACGCCTGTCATAATAGTATTTATAACAGGTAATCTTAATTTTTTAGCGATACTGTCCGCATCAAAAGAAATAACATTATCATCTGAATTTATTTTAGAATTAATGATTATTTTTCCATTTTCTTTAAGACTATTATTCAGATTACTGCTGTAAAGCGTTTCATCTAAAATCACTATGTAATCTGCTTTTTCTGTTTCACTTCGGTCAAGAACAGGTCTATCGCTGAGCTTTGTAAATGCTCTTACGAGTGCTCCCCTTCTTTCAGGACCGAATGACGGAAATGCAAGTGCATATTTCCCCTCGCCTATTGATGTATACGCAGCCCCGAGCAGCTTTGCAGATGTAAACGCACCCTGACCGCCCCTTCCAAGCCATAATATTTCAGTCATTGCTTCATTCTCCTAATCATACTAAATTGGTATGATTTAATAATACCACAAAAACCCTAAAATGTCAAATATATTAAAGCGATATGCAGCTATAGAAAAAATCTATAGCTTTTGATCAATTCAACAGAAAAAATAAGAAGAGACTCCCCTAATGTAAAATTTTCTTGCTTTTTATATACAAATATGCTATCATATAAAAAGTGAAGAAAGAATAGGTGGAGGTAATATATGCTTGAATTAAAAAATATAACAAAAATTTATCATGTAGGGGATGTAGAAACGAGAGCGCTGGACGATGTCAGTCTCTCTTTCAGGGAAAAGGAATTTGTAGCAATTTTAGGCACAAGCGGTTCGGGAAAAACAACAGGTCTTAACATTATTGGAGGTCTTGACAGATATGATTCCGGCGACCTTATCATTAACGGAAAATCCACTAAAAAATTCAAAGACAAGGAATGGGACGCATATAGAAATAATAGTATAGGATTTATTTTTCAGAGCTATAATCTTATTTCTCATTTGAGTATAGTTGCAAACGTAGAAATGGGTATGACTTTAAGCGGCGTATCGGCATCGGAAAAACACAGGCGTGCTTATGAAGCCTTGGAAAAAGTCGGTCTTAAAGACCATATCCACAAAAAACCTAATCAGTTATCAGGCGGTCAGATGCAGAGAGTAGCTATCGCAAGAGCTCTGGCAAACGATCCTGAAATACTGCTTTGCGATGAGCCTACCGGTGCTCTGGATACTGCCACAAGCGTTCAGATAATGGATCTTATAAAAGAAATCGCCGGTGATAAGCTTGTTATAATGGTAACGCATAACCCTGAGCTGGCTGAAAAATATGCAGACAGAATAGTGCGCTTTCAGGACGGAAAGGTTATTTCAGACAGCAATCCATATGAAGCTTCGGAAGAAAAGAAAGAATTTTCTCTCAATAAAACCAGCATGAGCTTTTTAACTGCTCTCAGGCTTTCAGCAAATAATATCAAAACAAAACTTGGAAGAACTTTTCTTACTTCTTTTGCTTCAAGTATCGGTATTATAGGAATAGCTCTTATTCTCAGCCTTTCAGTAGGATTTCAGATGCAGATAGACAAATTTGAATCGGATACGCTTCAGCAAATGCCTATCATAATTTCTCAGCAAAGCGTTAATCTTGACATGGAAACCATGATGAAAATGGGTGAAGACCAAAATAAATATAAAAGCTATCCTACAGATAAAAAAGTTTTTCTTTTCGATTCTATGCAAGAAACTATGATGCATACCAACGCTTTTACAGAAGAATATCTCGATTATATAGACCATATGGATAAGTTACTTTGCAAAGGCGTGACCTATTCAAGACTTGTCAATATGAATATGCTAAGAAAGGACGGAGAAAAATATATCCCTGTAACAGCGGCAAACCTTAATTTTTCTCCATATCCCCTTTCTTTTGACGAGGATCAGAATGAGCTTTTAAAAGAGCATTACGAGGTACTTGCCGGAAATATGCCTGAAGAACCGACAGATGTGATTTTAATTGTGGACGCCAAAAACCGTATCAATAAAACTGTTATGGCTGAATTGGGATTTACAGAAACGGAAGAAATAGATTTTGATAAAATTGTGGGAATTGAATTTAAGGTTATTATGAATAACGATTACTATATTAAAACAGAAGGCGAAATTTATACTTTAAATACCGATTTTGAAAAAATGTATAATTCTCCCGATACACTTACCCTTAAAGTCTGCGGCATTATCAGACCATCGGAAGATTCCCCTGTGTCGCAGTTTACAGAAGGCGGCGGTATTTCATACAATGATAATCTTTCTCAGCTTATTATAGAAAACGCAAAAAATTCGGATATTGTAAAAGCTCAGACAGCATCTGATAATAACGTACTCTCAATGGAGCCTTTAGACGAAGAAGCAAAAAAACAGACTATAGCATATCTCGGTGGAAACGAGCTTCCTTTTATTATTCAGCTTTATCCTCAGGATTTTGAAAGCAAGGATAAAATAATCGAATATCTGGATAATTATAATAACGGGCTCGACAAATCCGAACAGATAATTTATACCGATATGGCAAGCGCAATTTCATCTATGTCCGACGGTATCATGGACGGTATCACAATCGTTTTAATAGCATTTGCCGGCACAAACCTTATTGTAAGTCTTATTATGATAGCGATACTTACCTATACGTCTGTTCTCGAGCGAACAAAAGAAATTGGTATTTTAAAAGCTTTGGGTGCACGAAAAAAGGATATTACCCGTGTTTTCAATGCTGAAACATTTATTCTTGGTATCGCTTCGGGATTACTTGGCATTCTTATCGCCAAAGGATTAACCTATCCTGTAAATGCGATAATCTACAGCCTTACTGAGCTCAAAGACGTTGCACAGCTTAAAATAACTCATTCTGTTATCCTTATTGCCATAAGTACTCTCCTTACCATGCTGGGCGGATTTATTCCGGCAAGAATGGCTGCAAAGCGTGACGCAGTCGATGCTTTAAGAAGCGAATAAAAATTAAACCTTTTATAAAATCATAAAAATAATACCGCACAATTACTGTAAAAATTGTGCGGTATTGTTTTATTCTGTCTGTATATCAATAAAGCTCTTGCCTATGGGGCTTTTAAGATAATCTTTTTTTTCTCCGAAAAACAACTGAGTTGAACCGATATGAAGAATATGAGCGGCGTATTTTACCGCTGCATTTATATCATGAGAAACCATTATAATAGTTATTTTTTCTTTTTTATTAAGACTTGCTATCAATTCATACATTTCGTTGGTTGCTTTTGGGTCAAGACCTGTAACAGGCTCATCCAGCAGAAGCATTTTTTTCGCAGAGCATAACGCTCTTGCCAGCAATACTCTTTGCTGCTGACCGCCGGAAAGCTCACGATAGCATCTCTGTGCAAGAGAATCAATTTCCAGTCTTTTCATCATATTGTCAATAAGTTCTTTTTCATCACGATTGAAAAACGGTCGGAATCCTACCCGGTTTATACAGCCTGACTGGACTATTTCACGTACAGACGCCGGAAAATCCTTCTGAACCATAGTCTGCTGTGGAAGATAGCCTATGTCTCTTCGCTCCAGTCCGCCGTACATATTTATTTCGCCGCTTATCTGAGATTTAAGTCCAAGAAGAGCTTTAATGAGAGTGCTTTTACCCGAACCGTTTTCGCCGACTATATACAAATAATCTCCTTCATTTACTGTAAAATTAATATTTTCTGTAACAATACTCCCCTCATATCCCAAAGAAACATTTTTGCATTCAAGCTGTATGCTCATATTCAGGTACTCCTTAAATCTGTTAGTTTATTGCTATAATTATATCATTATTTTTATTTAAAGTCAATAACCGCACAAAGTCACAAGATATACTTTGTGCGGTTATTGAATATATAGATATTAAAAATCAATGCTTATGGCATTTGTCCTTCATTGCACAGCCTCCGCAGCCGCAGCCACAGGAAGATTTTCCATTTTTCTTGTTTCTGATAAGCTTTATCACCACAGCAGCAACAATGGCAATAAGTATAAGAGATACTATTATAGTTGCAATATTTTCATATATCCAGGTAAACATAAATATAACTCCTTTCTTGTTAGCACTAACTAACCTATTTTTATTATATCACTCCCCTTCCGATAAATCAAGTATTTTTTGTAAAAAAATTCAAGGCAATACCATACCCAAAACTGTCTGAAGTCTTTGTATGGTACTGCCTTAAAGAGAGAAATAATTATCAGATAGCCTTCAAGGCTTCTTCAATGTCAAATAAAATATCATCAATATGTTCGATACCTATAGATAACCTTACCGTATTAGGTTTGATTCCCTGTTCTTTAAGCTCTGTTTCATTTAACTGAGAATGAGTAGTTGAAGCCGGATGAATAACCAGAGATTTAGCGTCTGCAACATTTGCAAGAAGCGAAAACAGTTGTAAGCTGTCTATGAATTTTTTTGCTTCTTTTTCTCCACCCTTTACTTCGAAAGTAAATATAGAACCTCCGCCGTTAGGGAAATATCTGTCGTACAGCTCCTTATATCCGTTTTCTTCTAATGACGGATGATTTACATGCTCAACCTTAGGGTGATTTTTAAGAAATTCAACGACCTTCTTTGTATTTTCAGCATGACGTTCAACACGAAGCGAAAGCGTTTCAAGTCCCTGAAGCAGTAAAAATGCATTGAATGGCGACAAGGTCGCTCCGGTATCACGAAGCAGGATCGCTCTTATTTTAGTAACGAAAGCGGCTGCTCCAACAGTTTTGCTGAAGCTTATTCCATGATAACTTGGATTAGGTTCGGTAATTGAAGGGAATTTTCCGCTTGCTTCCCAATCAAATTTTCCGCTGTCAACAATAACTCCACCCAATGTTGTTCCGTGTCCTCCAATAAACTTTGTGGCAGAATGAACAACTATATCTGCCCCGTATTCAATAGGTCGAATAAGATAAGGCGTACCAAAAGTATTATCAATAACCAGTGGGATTTTATGAGCATGCGCTATATCGGCAACTTTTTTTATGTCTATCACATTT
The DNA here is from genome assembly GCA_947178195.1 of uncultured Ruminococcus sp. Lineage (GTDB taxonomy): Bacteria > Bacillota > Clostridia > Oscillospirales > Ruminococcaceae > Porcipelethomonas. The sequence continues at coordinate 10,915 of CAMWXM010000017.1, read as the reverse complement.
GAGTTAGGATTGCCAAGTGTTTCAATAAAAATTGCCTTTGTATTTTCCTGGATAGCATTTTCAAAGCTTCCGTTTTCATCAGGGTCAACAAAAGTAGTTGTAATGCCATATTCAGGAAGAGTATGGGCAAGAAGATTATATGTACCGCCGTAAATAGTCTTTGAAGCTACTATATGCTCTCCTGCTTTAGCAAGATTCTGAAAGGTATATGTTATGGCAGCAGCACCGCTTGCAACTGCCAGAGCTGCAATACCTCCTTCAAGTGCAGCTATTCTTTGCTCAAAAACGTCCTCGGTAGGATTTGTAAGACGTCCGTAAATATTTCCAGCATCTGATAAACCAAATCTTGCGGCTGCATGATCAGAATTTTTAAATACATACGACGTAGTTTGATATATAGGCACTGCCCTTGCGTCTGTTGCGGGGTCGGGATTTTCCTGACCTACATGAAGCTGCTTTGTTTCAAAACGAAAATTTCTGTTATCTTTAATACTCATTTTTATTACCTCTTTCTGTTTTTTATTTATTCATATTAATCATAGTTGTTTTGTATGTTTTAAGTATACATCATAATTTTCCATTTGTCAATAGTTTTTTTAAAAATTTCTGATATTTATTCTTACTTGACGTATATTGCCATATTGTGATATAATAAATACTGCATAATATGTGCGCAAAAACATAAATCTACCACAAAAATGAAAGGACTAAAATGAAACACGAAGTAATCACATATAACACAAAAAAAATGCTTTCTTCATCACTGAAAAAATTCATGAAAGAAAAAAGTTTTTCAAAAATAACTGTCAGTGAAATTGCTGCTGACTGCAATCTTAACCGAAAAACATTTTATTATCATTTTCAGGATATCCAGGGACTTTTAAAATGGACGCTGGAACAGGAAGCTGTGAAGATCATAAAAGAATACAGCAAAATGAAAAATTATAATGAGGCTATAAAATACACTATAAGTTATGTTGAAAAAAATAAAAGTCTGTTTCTTTATTCGGACAATTCCATAAGCCGTGATAAGCTTATAACTTTTTTCAAAAGCGATATTATTGAAATAGTAAAAACAGTTATATTACAGAAAGAAGAAGAGATCAATATTACAATTTCCGATTCTTTCAGGGATTTTTTATGTAATTTTTACAGCGAGGCACTTATTGGTCAAATCGCAGCATTATTTGAAAACTGTAATAAATATAATAAAAAACAGCTTGTGCAATTTGTTTCCATTATGTTTTCATCTTCAATCCCCAATATTATCAAAACCTTTGCGGAAGAACAGGTATGATTTATGATTCTGAGAATGCCGTCTTACTATAAGAAATTCAGCTGCACAGCCGATAAATGCACCGATAGTTGCTGTATAGGCTGGGAAATAGATATTGATAAGGACAGCATGAAATTTTACAGGAATGTAAACGGAAGCTTCGGAAAAATTCTATGCGAAAATATTTCTGAAATAGCCGTTCCGCATTTTATTCTGAATAAAAATCAGCGCTGTCCCCTTCTGAACCAAAATAATCTTTGCAATATATTTATAAATCTTGGAGAAGAACATCTTTGCAATATATGTAGGGATCATCCACGCTATTTTGCATGGTATAAAAATATAAAGGAGGGCGGAATCGGTCTTTGCTGTGAAGCTGCGGCAAAAATAATAATGACCGAAAGCCAGCTCTTTTCTTATTACGATATACCGACTGAGCCTGAAGGCTGTGAGGATTATGACGATAATTTTTATGACTATCTTTTTGAAATAAGAGAAAAAATAATAGGACATATGCAGGCGCAGGATATTCCGTTAAAACAGCGATTAAATAATATCCTTCACTATACATACAAACTACAGAACAGATATGATAATTTCAGCTTTGGAATAGAGAAAATCGAAAATATAAATATGACTTCAGAAAAGGAAAATATTACTGATGTCCTGAATTTTTTCAATTCTCTTGAAAGTATGGAAAGCAGAAATTTATTTAGTGAAACTATTTCAAATACTGGGAATATAATAAAAGCAGCGGAGAATATGTTTAAAAACGCTCCGCATATTTATAAATATCTTGAAAATACGACAGTATATTTTATCTGGCGTCATTTTTTAAAAAGCGTATTTGAGGACGAATTTTATTCAAAAATAGCTTTTGCAGTTCTGAGTGCTGTTGTTTTAGCAGTTATGTCTGCGAATGAATATCAGAAAAACAACGGTATATCCGAAAACGACATGATAAAAATTGCGGTTTATTATTCAAAAGAAATCGAGTACAGCGAAAAAAATTTAAACGCTCTTTTTGACAGCTTTTATGATAATGAATTTTTTTCCTTGGACAATATAGAAAAAATTCTTAATAATTTCTTATAAATAATACTTGCCAAATGTCGAAAAAAATGATATAATTAAAGAAATGCCGCATAAAGATCATACTTAAAATATACAAGAGGTTTCGGCAGAAGCCTTAAAACGGTTCTTGTGCGGCGCTGCCTTAACCCGGTTAAGAAACATTTAAGGAGTGCATTTAAAATGGGAATTAATGACATGAGCAAAAGTGAACTTTCTGCAATGAAAAAGCAGTGGGACGACGAATACAATAAATTCAAATCTCAGAAGCTTGCTCTTAATATGGCAAGAGGAAAGCCTTCTCCCGAGCAGCTTGATCTCAGCATGGATATGCTGGATGTTCTTAGCAGCAAATCGGATCTTGTCAGCGAAAGCGGCGATGATTGCAGAAATTACGGTCTTTTAGACGGTATTCCGGAAGCTAAAAAAATATTTTCTGAAATGATAGGAGTCTCGGAGGAAAATATAATGATCTGCGGCAATGCCAGTCTTAATGTGATGTACGATCTGGTTGCCACAGGTTTTATAAATGGAATCAACGGCAATACGCCATGGCATAAGCTTGAAAAGGTAAAATTTCTTTGTCCTGTTCCGGGATATGACAGACATTTTGCTATCTGTGAAAGCTTTGGCATAGAAATGATAAATATTCCAATGCTTGAATCCGGCCCTGATATGGATATGATAGAAAAACTGGTTTCAGAAGATGAATCTATTAAAGGAATATGGTGCGTACCTCAGTATTCAAACCCTACCGGTCATGTTTACAGCGATGAAACGGTAAGACGCTTTGCGGCGTTAAAGCCTAAGGCAGACGATTTCAGAATTATCTGGGATAACGCTTACTGCATTCACCATCTTACTGATTCACCAAAAAAGCTTCTTAATATTTTTGACGAGTGCACAAAACAAGGCAATCAGGATATGGTCTATATTCTGGGTTCTACTTCTAAGATAACTTTTTCTGGAGCAGGTGTCGCAGTTTTGGGCGCAAGCAAAAAAAATATCGACCAGCTTACAAAAATAATGGGCGTAAGAATTATCGGATATGATAAGATAAATCAGCTCAGACATGCAAAATATTTCGGAGATTATAACGGTCTCTTGAAGCATATGGAAAAACATAAGGCTATTATCCGTCCTAAATTCCAGGCTGTACTTGATATTCTTGAAAAAGAGATCGCTCCACTTGCTGCCGGCAGCTGGACAAAACCGGAAGGCGGTTATTTCATTTCCTTTGATTCTATTTCGGGTTGCGCAAAGAGAATAGTTCAGCTTTGTAAGGAAGCCGGGGTTACTTTGACAGGAGCAGGAGCAGCTTTCCCATACGGAATAGACCCGGAAGATAAGAATATAAGAATCGCACCCACATATCCTACAGTCGAAGAGCTTAAAACCGCTATGGAAGTTTTTTGTCTTGCCGTTAAGATCGCAAGTGCAGAAAAAATATTAAACTGATATAAACTTATATGCTGATTTTCATGCAGCAATGCAAAAATCTGAATTGAAAGGCAATACCGCACAAGCACTATTTACGCCTTTGTGCGGTGTTGCCTTAATTGTAATCTATTGATTCACGAGGTGCATTATGTTAAAAAAGTTAAAACGCTTTAATCAGAAAAATACGGTATTTCAAATTATTGTATTAGGTTTTTTGCTGATAATTATTACAGGTGCGTTATTGCTTATGCTTCCTATTTCGTCCGTCAGTCATAAATCAACAAGCTTTTCCGACGCTTTGTTTACATCCGTATCAGCAACATGCGTTACAGGACTTATTGTCAGAGATACTGCGACTTACTGGTCATGGTTCGGGCAGATGATTATTCTGATTCTTATTCAGATAGGCGGTATGGGAGTTGTCACGATCGCTATTTCAATAATACGTACTTCCGGGAAAAAAATAGGTTTGTGGCAGAGAAGTACAATGCAGGAATCCATATCCGCTCCACAAATCGGAGGTATTATACGTCTGACTGGCTTTATCTTGAAAGTTTCCGTAATAATCGAACTTATGGGCGCAATACTTTTTATGCCCGTTTTCTGCCAGGACTTCGAATTTTTGAAAGGCTTATGGTATTCGCTGTTCCATTCGGTTTCAGCATTTTGTAATGCAGGGTTTGATCTTATGGGAATACGCAGTCAATTCTCCTCGCTGTGCTCATATAACGAAAATATCTATCTTAATATAATAGTTATGCTTCTTATAATCGTAGGTGGTATTGGTTTTCTGACGTGGCATGACATAATAAGTCACCGCTATCATATAAAATATTATTCAATGCAAAGCAAAGTCATTCTTATTACATCTTCAATACTTATTATAATTCCTGCAATATATTTTTTCTTCCTTGAATATTCGGATTTGCCTACCGATAACAGAATTATAAGTTCTTTATTCCAGTCGGTAACAACACGAACAGCGGGATTCAATACAACCGATCTTGCACAGATGAGCGAATCAGGAAATATTATAATGATCATGTTGATGCTTATCGGAGGATCTCCCGGTTCAACCGCCGGTGGTATGAAAACAACAACTGTTGCCGTACTGTTTTTTTCTGCCATATCCGTTTTCAGCCGAAAACATGACGTACAGTGTTTTAAGAGAAGGCTTTCGGAAGAAGCTGTCAAAAATGCAGGAGCAATTCTGTTCATATATATGGCATTGTTTATAACCGGTTCGGTTATAATAAGCAGAGTTGAAAATTTACCATTAATGACCTGCCTTTTTGAAACTAGTTCGGCTATCGGCACAGCAGGTCTTACGCTTGGCATTACAAGTACGCTTTCCATAATTTCCAAAATAATCTTGATGATACTTATGTTTTTGGGACGAGTAGGCGGTCTTACTTTAATTTATGCAGCTTTGCCGTCAGGTGAAATCCAAAATTCAAGACTTCCTCTTGAAAAAATAACAGTAGGATAAGGAGATTTTATAATGAAATCAGTTTTAATTATCGGAGTCGGAAAATTCGGTAGTCATATTGCCAAGAGAATGAGTGAAATGAATTGTGAGGTCATGGCGATCGACATAAATGAATCACGTATAAATGAAATCATGCCATATGTAACTGACGCACAAATCGGAGACAGTACAAACGTAGAATTTATGAAATCGCTTGGAGTAAGAAACTACGATGTATGTATTGTTTCTATCGGCGATAATTTCCAGACTTCTCTTGAAACAACTGCCCTTCTTAAAGAAATGGGCGTAGAAAAGGTAATATCAAGAGCTACAAATGATGTTCAGATGAAATTTCTGCTTCGTAACGGCGCAGACGAAGTCGTATATCCCGAAAAACAAAGCGCTATTCGTATTGCTACAAAATATGCATCTGACAGCATTCTGGATTTTATACAGCTCGATAGTAATTACTCAATTTTTGAAGTAAAAATCCCAAAGGAATGGCACGATAAAACTCTTGCACAGCTTGACATCAGAAAAAAATACAATATAAATATTATTGCCATTAAACACGATAATAATGTAAATGTTCCGTACCCGGATACAGTAATGAATAAAGAAGATATTGCTTTTGTGATCGGTGAAATAAAAGCAATACAAAAATGCTTTAAAGAGTAAAAAAGTACCATAGGATTTGTGTGCAGATTTTGTACAAAAATGTCTGTATACTCCCCTGCTTAAAAGTATGTTTTCATATAATATGAGTACTGCCGCACAATTTTGAAATTGTACGGCAGTGCTCATATTTAAGAATTTGTATTCATAGAAATTTCGAAAAATCTGACCGTGCAATCTTGCACATCGGATTTAATCAGTGTTTCATTAATCCTTACGCTTACGATGTCGGCTGTGATTTATTACCGCTGCTACCGCTATAAAAAAGCTTATCAGATATACAACAAAAACTGCAAGCAATGTAATAGAAACGACGAGCGCAATGATCTTCATCAGCTCATAGCATCTGTTGTAATTATCTTTTGATTCAGCGACAGATATATTATTTTCAAACGCTCTCCTGCTACTCTCAGTAGGTTTTTCCACATCAGGTTCAGGCAAAGGCATACTGCTGTCGTCTGTTTTTTCCTGGGAAATATCGGTATCGGATCGTTTATAATTTTTATCTATAGTATCATTTTCAAAATAATATTCCGTCTGATATGCTATTTCTTTGAGAGCCTCCTTATCAAAAAGAGTTGCCAATCCACATTTTTCAGCCGTTTCAATATATGGAGTATACATATTACAGTCGGCAATTTTTTTATACAGCTCAACTGCGCCGGACATATCATTCATGGACTTTATCCATAAATCAAGGACAGGCACTGCCGAGGTCGCATAGGAAATATAATACATAGGACTTGTATAATTATGCGGCAGCTCCACCCAGTCATATATATATGGATCGCTGTCGGAATATTCTATCCCATATTCAACACACAGGCTTTTATACTCAGCATTCAAATCTTCAACAGTACAGTCCGGGTGCGTATAGGCATATTTCTGAAATTCATCAAAAAGACAACCCTGTAAAACAGAATCGATAAGATTACTAATAATTATCTGATTAAATGCCCTTCCGTTTTCTTCTCCCAGAATCTGTTCAGAATAATTTGTGAATAAAACCTCCATTCCCTGGGAATGCATTTCGCTTGTATCAATAGAAGTTCCCTTTTCGTCATATATTCCCGAAGAAGGATTGATATATTCAGCGTTTGCATGCCCGAATTCATGGATAAGATTAAGCAGATCATAATAATCGCCATTGGGGGAAATAAACAAAAACGGCACTTCATAATCATAAAGACTGGTCATAAACGAATCTCCTGATTTTGAAGGAGACATGCTTATATCGTAAAGATGACGTGATCTCATATGCTCAAAATTTTCATATATTTCAGGGTCAAGCTGCTTAAAAAACGAATCGGCAATATTCAATGCTTTATTACCTGAAAAGTCCATATTATAAAGTTCTGAACCCATTGCAGAGAATAATGCTTTGTCCGAAATATTTTTTTGAATTTCTGAAAAATATTCCTTTATATATGTATAAATTTCATCAGTATCTTCTATGGAATAATCCTTTATATAAAATTTATCATAGGCATATTCAGCATAGTTTTCATATCCGTAAAGCTTTGCAATCTCATTGCGTTTGTGTATAAGCTCCAGATACATCTCGCCGAGAATATTGTTTCTTTTATCATGAATAAGCTTTGCAATAGCCTCATAGTCGCTATAGCTTATGGAAGAATTATTCAGAATATCGCTTAAAATCCATGTCTGATTTTTATATTCAACAATAAAATCTTCTTCGGTATAACTGTAATATTCATTCGTTATATCGTTTATTTCATTAATATATTTATTATTTTCCGCCAGATTTTTTTCATATTCCTCATCGCTTATATCATCATCTCTGTCTACCAGAAAAATTTCCGTAAGGTCATAACCCTTCACATCGCTGAGTTCGTCATTAAATCCTGCGTTATACAGATCAAGACAACATTGTGACAAATCGTCATACATATCATTGTTAAGCTTCTGAATATCCAGATAATTCTGGCTGAATTCGCTGTTAGTAACATCTGAATAATAATTTATACTTTCTATATTAGTCACAGTCTGCATATGCATATACTGTTCAATAAGAATTTTCAAATGCCTTTTCACTTCGGCAGACCGCTTGTGGTCTTTAGTTTCAGCGATTCGAGTGATTTTTTTTACAGTTTCATCAAAAACCATGCTGTCAAAGCTCATATCTTCGATTTCATTAAAATCAGGACAGCTTTTCTGAAGCTCTGAAAGCTCGGCTGATACGCTAAGAGAATTAAAAAGACAAATCACTGCGAATACAGACGCAGCGATTTTTTTAAATTTATTCATTTTTCCCATTTCCTTAGCACGCTTTCGATTCGGAAAAATCATCAAAGCTGCTGCAATCATCTTCCGTATCTGTATCGGAAATGAAGCTTTCAGAAATTTCAGAGCATATTTTTGTCATATTATCAGCCATAGATATAATGTCCATTAAAATATTTGTACTGTTCATAGGATATACCACCTTTTATTATTCTAAGATAATTTTAACACTGCACAGGATTTATGTCAAGAAATAATTGGTATCATTTAATATAAATTTATAATTTCAGCAAAAATTACGAAAATGAATTCAGAAAATTCATTTAGATAGGTTATATTGACATTACTTACTGTTATAATAAAAAATCGCAAGCTGAGTACGGTCACGAAGCTTCAGCTTTTCTAAAATTTCACTTAAATAATTTCTCACAGTACCTTCGCTTAAAAAAAGCTCCGCTGCGATTTCCTTATTGCTTAATCCCTGTGCAATAAGCTCGATTATTTCTTTTTCCTTTTCATTTATATCGTATTTCTGATAATCTATAGTCGGCGTTTTCTTCATAAGCAAGGACATGTGACTGATTATATCGTCTCCGAAAACCGTATGTCCTTCCATAATAGTTCTGAGGGCAGGTTCTATACATTCAAAATTTTGTTTTAAAATATATCCCTTTGTACCGAGTTTTAATGCTTTTACTATATACTCATCATCAGAAAAGGTAGTAAGATAGAGTATTCTTGCATCGGGATGCTTATTTAAAATAATCTCTCCGGCTTCTATACCAGTCATTCCGCTCATGCGTATATCCATAAGCAAAATATCCGGCAAATGCTTTTCATAAAGTTCTATGGCTTCCTGACCGCTATTTCCGATATCGAGAACCTTTACATCTCCGCCAGCTTCAAGAATGGTTTTCAGTGAGATCGATACAAGATTATCATCGTCTATAATTACAATATTCATATTTTATATTTCCTTTTTGGGAATAGATAAAAAAATTTTAAAGCTGTCTTTTTCTGCATAGCATTTGAAAATGCCGTTTAATTTTTTTGTACGGCTTCTCATGCTTTCCATACCTATTCCTCCTTCATTTATTTTACCATTTATACCGCCGTTATCCTCAATAACAGTCTGATAGAATGCGGGATGCTCACGGATTATTATATTTACCGAATCTGCGCTGCTGTGGCGGAGTATATTGGAAATAGCCTCCTTGACGACCCCGATAAAACAAAATTTTATTTCTCTTGGCGTATTTTCAGACACGTCAATATCAAGCCTTACGCTGTATTTTTCAGAAAGCGGTTTTATAAGTTCTTTAATAGTATTCTCAAGAGAAACAGCGTTATCATGAAGATTATGAACGCTTTCTCTTATGCTTGTCATGGCTGTGTTGAGAGAATCGCTTAAATCGTTAAGCTGAGGCTTTATTTTTTCATCGGTATTTATGACTTTTACCGCTCCCAGCTGAAGTAGCGTACGTGAAAGCATATGCCCTACATTATCGTGGATTTCTCTTGCAATACGAGTGCGTTCGGTCAATATAGCAAGATCAATCTCGTTATCAAGATTGTTTATAAGATACTCGTTGCGGCTGGTAAGAAGTATCTTGTTTTCCTCAAGACTATCACGCTGAATAATAAGCTTTTCATGAAGAGCTTCGAGATTTAAGTTCCGATAACTGAGAATAACCGAAATAATTGTGAATAAAATAATTAACACGCCTAAGCTGAAGCTTATTGTCAGACAGTAATATATCGGTGGAAAAATAAAAATCCAATTTATATAATTGTTTTTATTTTGTATTATTTCATATGCAACAACAGGAAAAACAAAACAGAATTCTGGTATCATTATGCAAAGAAAAATATAAAAAAACTGCATTGCATAGGCTATTTTGTAATTCTTTACGCATTGAGACAGTGCGGAAATAATGACCGCTAAAAGACCTGCCGTAACAGTAAAAGTGAAATCCTGACGGCAATGCGACGACAAAATTATACAGGTAAGCAATATGATAAATTTATCTTTCAGTTTGTTCAGTTTTATCACCTCTGAATTTATTTTATCATATTTTAGCAAGAATGTAAACCTATTTCAAAATCATAATTTTATGTTATTTTCAAAGCCCTCGAAAATAGGCACTTTAGGAGTGATATGTTTTATTATTGTATAGAAAAATAATGGAGTGTGATTTTAAAGCAACACCGCATTTGCATTCACTTTAGGGCAGAACTGAATTTGTTTGGCAAACTGAAATTTTCCGCACTACATAGGCGTTCCTACCTCAATCAAATTACCATCTAAATCGTAAAAACGGATCACTTTTTGTCCCCAACTATGCGTCATAAGCCGATTAACATATTGAATTGTTGGATATAACTTTTCAAGCTTTTCAACAAACGATTATATATCTTGTTCTTCAAAGTACATTTCACAAAAATTACTTTTCGGAATTATATTTTTCCCCACAAACTTCTTCCATATTTTTTAGTCCTGAAGTACAAGACCTTCCGTTAAGATCATGTTTCCATCATTGTCAAGTACCATATCAAGACCGAACAAGTCGTGATAAAATTGTTTCGGTTTTTCAATATCTTTAACAACTACCAAAATGTTCTTTAATTTCATTGTACATCTCTCCATAAATCTTGATTTGTCAGGCAGTCAAACTGCCATTAATAAATAAGTATATCATATTAAATGGCAACTTTCAATATATAAAAATAATATTATATGA
>CAMWXM010000016.1 GCA_947178195.1 uncultured Ruminococcus sp. | reverse complement strand
TCTGGACTATCAAGTGCGACATTGCTCTTCCCTGCGCAACACAGAACGAGCTTGATGGCGATGCTGCTGACGCTCTTATCAAAAACGGCGTTATTGCAGTTGCAGAAGGTGCAAATATGCCTTCTACTCCTGAAGCAATTGAAAAATTCCAGGCTGCCGGCGTAATGTTCGGACCTGCTAAGGCTGCAAATGCAGGCGGTGTTGCTACTTCTGCTCTTGAAATGTCACAGAACTCCGAAAGACTTTCATGGACATTTGAAGAAGTTGATTCAAAGCTTAAAAATATCATGATAAATATTTTCCATAATGCAGATAACGCAGCTAAGGAATACGGCATGGAAGGCAACTTGGTTGCAGGCGCTAATATTGCCGGATTCGCTAAGGTTGCAGACGCTATGATGTGGCAGGGCGTTTCATATTAATTAAAATCTTTCATTTAAATTCTCCTTTTAAACTCCGTAGAGCTTCGGCTTTGCGGAGTTTTTTTAAAATATGAAAATAAAACCATGCTTTTTACAGCATGGTTTTATTTTCAGTAAACTATTTTATCCCATTACAACAGTTATATTATTAACAGCCTCAAGCTTTTCATCAGGCAGATAATTTTTGCTTAATTTTTCGCCATTTAAAATAATTTCCTTAACGCCGCTTTGAACATGTGAGGGATTTTTTATTTCAATATAAAGAGTTTTACCTCTGAATATTTTATTAATTTTAAATCCGTCCCATTCCGAAGGGATAGAAGGCGAAATAATGATTCCTTCAATATCCGGCCTTATTCCACAGATTCCCTCAACACAGCCTACCATTACTGTTGAAGCCGTACCCGTAAGCCAATGAACATGAGAACGTCCTTCAAAAGCAGACATTCTGCTTTCTGTAAACTGACCATGAACATAAGGTTCCATTTCTCTTATCTCAGCCTTATCATTCATTGCAGCAGGAGAGCTTTCCATAAAATATTCAAAAGCTCTGTTGCCATGCCCCATAAGAGCTTCGGCTAAAATCAACCATCCCTGAGACTGAGAAAAAATACCGCCGTTTTCTTTGGTATCATCATTGTAAATATGCATAAGAGCGCCGTCAAAATAGTGCTCCTTATAGGAAGGCTCAAGAAGCTTTGCTCCGTATGGCGTATTCAAAATTTCATAAACGCTGTTCATTGCCTTTTCAGCCTTTTCATCGTCTGCAAATTTTGAAATAACGCTCCATGACTGAGGATTTAGCCACATATTAGCTTCCTTATCTTTTTTTGCGCCGACAATAACGCCGTCATCTCTTATTCCACGTATAAATCTATCCTCGTCCCAGCATTTTTCCAATGCATCAGAAAGTTTTGACTGTATTTCATCTATATATTTAATATAGTCATTGTCATTTTTCATAACTGCCATTTCTTTTATAGAAGTCATAGCATAATAAAGTTGGAACGCTACAAAAGTAGACTCTCCCTTTGCACCAAGACGCAGACAATCGTTCCAGTCCGCATGAAGTCCGGCAGGCATATTATGATCCCCAAGACGCTCCATTGAAAATTTAATTGCCTTTTTAAGGTGTTCATAAACGCTGTCCTCTCCACCGTTTGCATAAACTATTACCTCATCGAGGAAATCTTTATTTCCGCTTTCACCAAGATATTTTACAATTGTAGGGAACAGCCATAATGCATCATCTGCACGATAGGAGGGATGTCCAGTTTCCTTAACATATTCCGGGTCGTCAGGAGTATTCTCATGACCTGCATTATGAGTAAATTTAACAAGAGGAAGTCCCCCGCCGTTATCAACCTGAGCTGAGAGCATAAAGCGTATCTTTTCAAGAGCCATTTCCGGATCAAGATGAATAATTCCCTGAATATCCTGAACGGTATCACGATAACCATAACCATTTCTCAGTCCGCAGTAAACAAATGAAGCGGCTCTCGACCAGATATAGGTTATAAAGCACTGATAAGCGTTCCAGACATTTATCATATTATTAAATTCCTCGCTGGGAGTTTCAACTGAAAATTTATTAAGCTTACTATGCCAGTAATTTTTTATTTCATTTATTTCTTCTTCAGATTTTTCAGGATTATCATAGGATTTAATTATTTCATCAGCAGTTTTACTGTCCTTTGCTCCTAAAATATAATGTAGTAAAATTTCCTCTCCAGGCTCTAAATTAATATCCGATTGAAGAGCACCGCAGGAATTAAGATTATAATTCATTGAATTATCAAGCCTGCCGTTTTCAACTGCCAAAGGATTTGAATAAGACCTGTAATTACCTAAAAATTTACTTAAATCTCCACAGGAAGCTGAAATTTCCTCTCCTGTCATACCAAAAAATCTATCTCTTCTGTCTTTTTTATCATTTTTAGTTATTGTCTGAACTATTTTATTCTTATCAAATTCTGTAGAGGATATAAACAGTGAATATTGAAGATTTACCTGATCCTGTTCATAATTATCCTCATTAGTAAATTCAACAAATCCGAAAACAGAAAGCTTACGAGGCTTTGTATCATTATTTTTTATTTTACACCGCCATACCTCATAGGTTTTGTCTATGGGCACATAATAAACCGTTTCCGAGTTTATTTTTTCATATTCCGAAGAAATAACAGTATAAGCCGTACCGTGCCTGCATTCACTTTTATATTTATCCAAAGGCTTTGCCGTTGGCTGCCAGGATGTGGACCAATAATCATTAAGCTGATTATCTCTAATATATATATATCTTCCCGGGAGCGCCATTGTGGAATTAAATCTGAATCTGGTAATTCTTCCGTTTGCGCCGGACTTTACAAAGCTATATCCGGCAGCGTTATTTGAAATTATTGCGCCGTATTCAGGTGAACCAAGATAGTTTACCCAAGGCGCAGGGGTATCAGGCTTTGTTATGACATATTCTTTATTTTCAAGATCAAAATAACCGTATTTCATGATGTTTTCTCCTCAATATGCTTATTCTTATTCCTCATCTTCTAATGGTTCATCAACAGCATTTTCAGCCTCTGTTTGTTCTGCCTTGCTGTTAATTACGTCCTGAGCAAGCTCTTCCTCAGTAGGCTGCTCTACCTCCTGAGTTTCCGCTTCTTCGTCATGCTCGGCACGGGTAAATGATACAACTCTGTTTTCGTCTGTAAGTCTCATTACCTTAACTCCTGCCGCATATCGTCCCATAATTCTCACATCTGCACAGCGTATTCTTATAACAACACCGTCATTTGAGATCATAATTGCATCGTCTGTTTCATCGACAACCTTTATTCCGCAGACATAGCCGTTTTTATCGCTTACAGAATAATTTTTAAGACCGTATCCGCCTCTGTTCTGAAGCTTATATGATTCAAGAGCAGTTCTTCTTCCATATCCTTTTTCTGTTATTGTCAGAAGTGAAGCTCCCACTCTCATTCTTGCCATTGAAACGACCGTATCGCTTCCTCTGAGTTTAATAGCTTTAACACCGTGGGCTGAACGTGACATTGCTCTTATTTTTTCTTCTGCTATTCTTATCGCCATGCCGTTTTTAGTGGCAATAAACAACTGTGAAGTTCCGTTTGTCATTCTTACTCCGGCAATTTCATCGTCATGGTCAAGACCGATAGCAATAAGACCATTTTTCCTTACGTTTTTATATGCCGGTAAAGCGGTTCTTTTTATCTTGCCATTTCTTGTCACCATGACTATATATTTGCCCTCGTCAAAATCTTCAGTTTTTATCATGGCTTCGATTTTTTCATCATCGCCCAGCGGCAGCAGATTTACTGCGTTCACTCCTCTTGAAGATTTAGAACCCTCCGGCACTTCATAGCATTTCAGCTTATACATTATACCCTTATTTGTAATAAACAAAATATTATCGTGAGTAGAGCATATAAACATTTCTTCAACAAAGTCCTCCTCACGCTGTTTCATTCCCTGAACCCCACGTCCGCCTCTGTTCTGGGTCTTATATGTGTCCAGCGTCATTCTTTTTATATAGCCTTTGTTGGTATAGGTAACGACACAGTCCTCAACAGGGATAAGATCCTCTATATCCACCTCTCCGCTTACTGATTCTATCTGTGTTTTTCTGTTATCGTTGAATTTTCTTCTTATTTCTGCCAGTTCATCTCGAATTATTTCATGTATCTTTTCCTCATCAGCAAGAATAGCGTTTAATTCTTCTATTTTTTTATGCAGCTCTTCCAACTCGTCCTCAAGCTTTTGTCTTTCTAGACCGGTAAGCTTACCTAAAGTCATCTGAACAATAGCGTCAGACTGAACTTCTGTAAGAGAGAATCTATCCTGCAATCGTTGTTTAGATTGAGGGATATTTTCCGAGGTTTTGCATATTTCCACTACCTCGTCAATATTATCTGTGGCAATACACAATCCTTCTAAAATGTGAGCTCTTGCCTTTGCTTTTTTAAGCTCAAATTCAGTTCTTCTTCTTATTACCTCAACCTGGAATTTTATATATTCTTCTATACACTGCTTTAAGGTAAGAACCTTTGGTTCGCCGTTTACAAGTGCAAGCAAGATCACTCCTACCGTATCCTGAAGCTGAGTATATGAAAACAGTTTATTTAAAACGATCTGAGGAATTGCGTCCTTTTTAAGCTCTACAACTATTCTCATACCGTCTCTGCCGGACTCGTCACGGACAAAATGAATTCCGTCAACTCTTTTTTCCTTAGCAAGATTTGCAATAGCCTCAACAAGCCTCGATTTATTTACCATATAGGGAATCTCGTGAATTATTATGCACTGTCTGCCCTTTATTTCCTCTATGGTAGTATTTGCTCTGAGGGTAATTTTTCCACGTCCTGTTCCGTATGCCGCACGTATTCCAGCACGTCCCATAATAATACCGCCTGTAGGAAAATCAGGACCTTTTACAAATTCCATTATCTCATCAAGGGTAGCATCGGGATTTTCCATAACAAGGTCGATAGCGTCGATTATTTCTCCTAAATTATGTGGAGGAATATTTGTCGCCATACCAACGGCAATACCAACAGAACCGTTTACAAGCAAATTCGGAAAACGACTCGGCAGAACTACCGGTTCTTTCAGCTTATCGTCATAGTTTGTGGTATAAGGGATAGTATCCTTTTCAATATCGGTAAGCATTTCATTGGCGATTTTCGACATTCTTGCTTCCGTATAACGATATGCAGCAGGCGGGTCGCCGTCTACATTACCAAAGTTTCCATGACCGTCTATAAGCGGATAGCGAAGGGAAAATTTCTGTGCCAGACGTACTAAAGCATCATAAACAGATGCGTCGCCGTGAGGATGATATTTACCTAAAACTTCACCGACTGTATAAGCGCATTTTCTATACGGCTTATCATAGGTATTCTTAGATTCGTTCATTGTGTATATTATACGCCTGTGTACAGGCTTCATACCGTCTCTTACGTCCGGCAAAGCTCTTGCAACAATTACCGACATCGAATATTCAAGAAATGACTTTCTCATCTCTTTGTCAATGTCGACATTTATTACCTTTGAATTGTCATCAAACATTTTTTTTCCTTTCCCCTACTTTTTTTGAAAAAAAAAAGTAGGCAAAAAAACTTTTATATCGAGTTTAATTGCTTGAAAACATTTACTAAAGTCTCGAAAAGCAACTTAATTGAAAACAGAAGAAAAAAATTTTTTCTTTCGCTGCTGCTCAACTTATATGATTTTTTAAAGTCCCGAAAAGTTACTATAAAAGTAATTCTACAATAAGAGCAAAAAACTTTTATTTACATTAAAACACTTTCTTATCAGAATTGAAAAGTTATCATTATTGGAACGATTCAATGTAAGGTTACTAATCTGAGTTTATTGTAAATCGTAGATAAATTAAGTCAGTGATTTCAGAATAATAATGCCGTTAAACAATTATTCTTTTAATCAATTTTTTCTTCTGAAGAAACAATTGTGTATTTCTTTGTTACTTTCTTTGTACAATTAAAGAAAGTAAATAAAAATTATTAACGGTCTGCCTCGCACATAAAGTATTTATCTATTCTTTCAGCAAAATACATTGCAAATTTTCTTATTTCGTCCTCAGTAAAAACAGATTTAGGAATAACATAAAACATAGATTTTTTTATATAAACCATAAAGTATTCTTTTCTTTCTGTTACTCTAAGAGTATTATTTATATACACATCTGAGGAGCTTATTTCTTCTGTTTTAGCTACCTCGCCGAAAACCTCTTCATATTCCTCCGGTTCGCTTTCATCGTTTTCATCAACAGGATCAATAACCGTACCTATAATAAGCTTATCGGGAAGTATATCCAGTGTATATACATCATTTTCGATACCCCTTATAGACTGCATAAGATTTTTCTTTATTTTTCTTGGATTATACCAATTTATTGCCGCAAGAGCAAGACATGCCATAATAAGAATATAAGAGAGTATTCCTGACGATCTTCCGACTATAATATTAACAGCGTTTCCGATAGCCAGCAATATGAGCAGAATTATCATTACAATACTTCTCGGATAAACATATTTTTTCTGAAACAGGGTATATGCATTTTCAAACATTTCAAAGGTTATTGAATATCTTTTGCTTTCTATTATTTTTTCAACATTTTCATTTTCAGATGTTGAATTTTCAATTTTTTCTTCATCCATTAATTTTCCTCTTTTCTCATAAAATCATATATCGAGATTTTCTACATATTTAGCGTTTGTTTCAATAAATTCTCTTCTTGGCGCAACCTTATCTCCCATAAGTATTGTAAAGGTCTCGTCCGCCTTCACAGCGTCTTCCATTTCAACCTTTATCATAGTTCTTTTTGATGGATCCATAGTTGTTTCCCAAAGCTGTTCTGGATCCATTTCACCAAGACCTTTATAACGCTGAACTTCTGGTTTAGTACCGTTTTCACTAGTAAGCTCTTCTATATACACATCTCTTTCTTCGTCGGAAAATGCATATTTAAACTTTTTACCTTTGAAAACCTTGAAAAGAGGCGGCTGAGCAATGTAAATATTGCCGTTTGTAATAAGAGGACGCATAAATCTGAAGAAAAATGTCAACAGTAATGTTCTTATATGAGAACCGTCCACATCGGCGTCCGCCATTATTATTACTTTACCATACCGAAGCTTTGTTATATCAAAATCCTCACCTATACCTGTTCCAAGTGCTGTTATAACAGGCATAAGCTTATCATTTCCGTAAACCTTATCTATTCTTGTTTTTTCAACATTCAGCATTTTTCCCCAGAGAGGAAGTATAGCCTGATAACGCCTGTCCCTGCCGTCCTTGGCAGAGCCTCCCGCAGAATCTCCCTCGACGATATATATTTCGGTAAATTCTATATCATGCTCTGAACAATCCGCAAGCTTTCCGGGCAGCGAAGCGTTTTCCATTGCAGATTTTCTTCTTGCTGTTTCCCTTGCTTTTTTTGCTGCTTCTCTGGCACGCTGAGCCGCAAGGGATTTTTCAAATATAGCTTTTGCATCGGCAGGATTTTCCTCAAGATAATTCATGAGCTTTTCCATGATCATTTTTTCAATAAACCCTTTTACCTCAGGATTTCCAAGTCTTCCCTTTGTCTGCCCTTCAAATTCGCATTCGGTAAGCTTTACTGAAATTATCGCCGTTAAGCCCTCTCTTACATCGTCGCCTAAAAGCTTTTCACCGTCTTTTAATAAATTAAATTTTTTTCCATATTCATTTATGACCTTTGTAAGAGAATTTTTAAATCCTGTTTCATGAGAACCGCCGTCCATTGTATGAATATTATTTGCAAAAGAAAGTATTACCTCATTATAGCTGTCGTTATACTGCATAGCTATTTCTGCAAATGAATCGTCCTGAGTTCCCGAAATATAAATAACCTTTTCCGAAAGGGATTCAAGTCCCTTTGTTTTATGGATATGCTCGACAAACTGTCTGATACCGCCCTCGTAATGAAGCGTTTTTGATTTTTCTTCGTTGCCATCTCTCTTATCTGAAAAAACTATCTTTATTCCGGCATTTAAAAATGCCTGTTCTCTTAATCTTTTCAGCAGAACATCATAATCATAGTGAGTATCTTCAAAAATTTCCCCGTCAGCCTTAAACATAACGGTAGTTCCTGTTTCTGTGGTATCACCGATTATTTTAAGAGGTTCTTTATAATCTCCTCTTTCAAAACGCTGAAAATGAATATGTTCACCATCTTTTACAGTAAGCTCCAGCCATTCTGAAAGCGCATTAACAACAGAAGCGCCAACGCCATGCAAACCTCCTGAAACCTTATATCCGCCACCGCCGAATTTTCCTCCTGCGTGAAGAATAGTATAAACGACCGTAGCGGCAGATATTCCTTCGGTAGGATGAATACCTGTCGGGATTCCTCGTCCGTTATCTGAAACCCTTATGATATCTCCGTCAAGTATATCAACTCTTATTTCAGAACAAAAGCCTGCAAGCGCTTCATCTATCGAGTTATCCACGATTTCATATACCAGATGATGAAGTCCTCTCGGTCCTGTAGAACCGATATACATACCCGGACGCTTACGAACGGCTTCAAGACCTTCAAGCACCTGTATCTGATTTTCGTCATAATTTTGATTTGCTGACATTTATTCTTCCTCCTACCCGTCTTTTTTATTTTTATATAAACGGACTTTTTTATTTTTTCTATACTTTACTTCTTTCTGATAATTTATCTTTTTATTACTTAATTATGTTATCTTCAAAAAATGCTTTTAACTGACAAGTAAGATTCTTTTTTTCAGAGTTGCTACTGAGATATTAGAGATATAAATAATTTCTCTGCCATTTTCTATACAAATTATAAAGCTTTTCGGCATTTCAAAGGAAACGGTCACTACTCTATTTTCCTTTGTAGCATTTTCCAATATTTTTGACGTATTTTTTCCCGTAGTGGTATTTTCAATATCAAATATACCAACAACATTTTTTGAATTAACAATAACATCGTTTCCTATATGAATAAACATCAGATCACCTCTGAATATCGATTCTTCCGTTTTCAACCCTGAATATATTTCCTTCGGAAAGACCTCTTACTGAATTTTCATTGCATGTAGTAATAAATACCTGCATGTCTTTTATTATACTGAAAACAAGCTTTTGCCTGTTTTCGTCCAGTTCTCCCATAACATCATCAAGCAATATCACAGGAGCTTCTGATTTATTATTATAATATATTTCAGCCTGCCCCAGCTTCATAACCAAAGCCGCTGTTTTTTTTTGTCCCTGAGAACCAAATTCCCTGACGTTAAGACCGTTTATTTTTATTACAAGATCGTCCCTGTGCGCTCCGCAAAGGGTATATCCAAGCCTTATATCATCATCAATACTGGCGTCCAGCTTAATAAAATACTTTGCAACAGCGTCATTTCCGTTATTTTCCTCAGAAGGAGAACTGCCGAAAATATTTGAATTATATTCGATGGTAAGCTCTTCTCTGCCATCAGTTATCATGCTGTAAAGTTCAGAACAAGCCTTTGAAAGCTTTTTTATATAAGCGGCTCTTTTCTGAGAAAGAAGAGTTCCTATTGCCGACGCCTGCTGATTCCATACTTCGAGAAGCTCTTTGTTTTGATTTCCCGAAGATATAGCCTTCAGAAGATTATTGCGATGATTTATTATAAGCTCATATCTTCTTACAATATCAATACAGCCAATATTCAGCTGACAGCAGCAAAGATCGGTAAATGTTCTTCTTTTTTCAGGAGTCCCATTTATTATATCAATATCGTCGGGGGTAAAAACCACTGCCTTGAAAGAATCGAAAAGTCCGTTAGTCCCTTTCAATTCGACGCCGTTTAATTTAATTTTTTTAAGCTTTATATTATCTCTTGACATAATATATGAAATAGTCTGTGTTCTGCGGCTGTCTTTAAAATTTATGCCGATGTTCATAATATCCCTGTCTATCCCGATATAATCCCTATCTCTGGAGCCTCTGAAGCTTCTGCAGCCGGTCATAAGCCATATGCTTTCAAGAAGATTTGTTTTTCCCTGAGCGTTCATTCCAGTTATAAGATTATATTTCGGATGTGGATTTATTACAACATTGTCAAGATTTTTAAATCCATCCGCTTTTATAGCAGTAACATACATCTATTTCACTCTTACTTTATATCTGCCAGCTTCAACTTCATCTCCGCTGCGGATTTTTTTTCCTCTCATTGTACAGATTTCACCGTTTACCTTTACCTCTCCCTGCTGTATCAGTTCTTTTGCAAAGCCTCCGGTATCGCAAAGCCCTGAAAATTTCAGAAGGGAATCAAGCTTGATATATTCGGTTTTGATCTGAGTTTCAATTATTTCACTCATTTTTTTATCCTCTTATCTGAACCGGCATAACGATAAATGTAAAATGCTCTCCCTCAAGCGGAGATATTTTAACAGCCCTGTTAGAACCGCTCATCTGTATTTTTACCTTATCCGTATCCGCTGCCCTTAAAGCTTCAAGTAAAAATTTATTATTAAATCCTATCGTAAGTCCGTCGCCTTTCAAGTCAACGTCAATTTTATCTTCAAGCTTTCCTATGCCTGTTTTGCATTCTATATTCAAAGCTCCGTTTTCAAAGCTGCATTTTACGGGAGCTTTATTTTTTTCATTCAACAGTAAGGAGCATCTTTCCAAAGAATTAATAATATCATTGGTTTTAAGAATAACTTCGGTATTAAAGCTTGTAGGAATACTATTTTTATAATTATGAAATTCTCCTTCAAGAAGCCTTGTAAAAATACAATATCCGTTTATATCAAAAAGGACATGCTTTTCATTTACATAAACGCTGCATGTTTTATCTTCGTTTTCGTTAAGCAGAGCTGAAGCCTCCTTCAGTGCCTTTGAAGGTACTACAAAATGCAGCTTTTTACCCGAATAATCTGTTTTTTCATTTCTTATAGCAAGTCTGAATCCGTCTATGGCAACAATATTTATAATATTATTTTCAATATCAAAAAGCTCTCCTGTCATTATTGGCTTTGCATCGTTTACCGATACCGCATAGACAGTCTGATTTATCATCGACTTGAGCAGCGGCTGATTTAATACAAAAGGACTTTCCCTTTCAATATCAGGAAGGGCAGGATATTCCTCAGCACTTATTGCAGAAATCTGATATTCTGCATTTCCACCTGTTATAGTAAGGTTCAAATTTTCATTTATTTCATAGTTGATAATATCAGAAGGCATTCTTCTTGTTATTTCGCTGAATAACCGTGAATTAAGAATAATCTCACAACTGTCTGAAGAATCACAGTCAATAGTTGTGGTAATTCCTATTTCAAGATCATAGCCTGTAAGTTCCAGCTTATTTCCATCAAGCCTGAGTTTTATTCCCTCAAGAGCAGGAATTGTTGATTTAGAGGATACAGCCTTAGATACATTGCTTATAGCGGCTGTTATATCCTCCTTTTGGCAGGTAAACTTCATTTTATTTTCTCTCCTTCAAAGGAATCTTATTTTTTCTATATATATATAATATAATTAGTTATATATAGTAGTAGTAGTAGGGGCTGTTAAATATGTGGAAAATTAAGGAATCTCAGTATTTCCGTTTTTTTTCATATAATTTTTTTCAATATCAATTTGTTGGGATTTTTTTCAAAAGTTGAATCAACATTCTGATGTTGACAAAGTTGAAAAAATGTTATTTAAAAGTTTATAATTTTTTTGAAAACCTTAAAGGATTAAACAGCTTGTTTAATCCGTAATTTTATAAATGGTTGAAAAGTAATATTTTCCTCTGGATTTATTAAGTATTTATTGAATTTTACTTTTCAACATTGTGTTGAAAAAACTGTTGAAAGCATTTTTGTAAATATTTATATCAATATTTTAAGATTATCATACATTGCTGAGATTATGAATATTTTTAATAGTATCTTCGATAAGCTCTCTAAGATGAGAATCCTTTTTCATAGTGTCGGAAACGTTGTTTATTGCATATACAACCGTAGAGTGATCTCTTCCGCCAAATTCCTCACCTATAGAAGCAAGGGGCATCTGGGTAATTTCCCTTACTATATAAATAGCGACTTTTCTTGCGGAGGATATCTGAGAATTTCTCTTATTTGAACGCAGATCCTCCGGCGCTATTCTGTAAATATTTGCCACCTCTTCTATAATTTTTTCAACTGTTATAGGCAAAGGCTGGTCATCGCTTAAAATATCTCTTATAACGCTCTGAGCCATTGATATTGTTGGCTGGCTTCCTGCGTAGTGATTCAAGGCTTTAAGCTTTTTTACAGCTCCTTCAAGCTGTCGTATATTGGTTTTGATTTTATTTGCGATAAACTGAGAAACATCGTCCGGTATTTTGAGGGAAAGAAGTTCAGCCTTACGCTTTATAATAGCCATTCTTGTTTCAAAATCAGGAGTTGAAATATCGGCTATAAGACCTGATTCAAATCTTGAACGAATCCTGTCCTCAAGAGTTTTAATTGCCTTCGGAGGACGGTCAGAAGTAAGAACAATTTGTTTGCCGTCCTGATAAAGAGCGTTGAAAGTGTGGAAAAATTCCTCCTGTGTACTTTCCTTACCGGCTATGAACTGAATATCGTCAACTAAAAGCACATCGGCATTACGGTATTTATTATGAAATTCCGCAGTACTTTTGGTATGGATGGCGTTTATTATCTCGCTGGCAAAGGTTTCTCCGGTAACATATACTATATTTATTTTATCGTTATTTTTTTTCATTTCGTTGGCAGTAGCGGTGATAAGATGAGTTTTGCCAAGTCCTGATGGACCGTAAATAAAAAGAGGATTATAAACAGTTCCTCCGCCCTTTGCTACAGCCGTACATGCAGCATAAGCAAATTCATTGGAGCTGCCCGTAATAAACGTATCAAAAGTATAATCATATTTGGCGTATTCAAAGGTTTTTTCAAGCTGCTGTTTTTTTTCTTCAGCCTGTTCGCCTTCGCCGGAAGAAGAGCTGCCAATCTCATCAGGGATCTTTATTTCAATTTCAACATCAAAACCGAGTATTTCCTTAAAGCCTTCTTTCAGAAGAGAAGAATAATTAGCTATAAGAACTCCCCGCTGAAATTCAGAATCGACCATTAAAATGGCTTTGTTTCCTTCCAGAGCTATTGGTTCGATTTTCCCTATCCATAAATCCAGAGCTGTTTTTCCGATATTTCCGTTTTCACGATAGTAATCTATAACTCTTTTAAAAACGTCCTTAAAAGAATCTATCATAATTTAACCTCCGCATAAGAAAAAGGATATACCTCTCCTATTACAATTATTATTAGTATAACATAAATTTTAAAAAAGTGCAAGTATTCTTTAAAAAAATTCACAAAATTTAACAAAAAATTATAATTCATAGGCTCGAAATAGTAAGAATTTGGGGACAGAATATGAGAAAAATTTCACATTATTTCTCTTGAAAAATTATCCGTATTATGATATTATATTTATAGGAATCTGAATAGCAGCATTGCATAATGCTTATATCATATGATCGTATTTGAGATGTTTGAAGTTTCTGTTATATTTTATGATTTTTTACAAAATATAATAGTAATTTTATATAAATTCACGAAAGGAGCAGATATTATAAAACCAATATTTAAAGCTTTGATTTCTGCGACCCTCTGTATCCCATTTTTTTTCAGCAATTTTACAGTAGGCGCAGAAGATATAAAAAAAATAACCCTCTTGGGAGACAGTATTACAAGAGGATATGGATTATCCGAAGAGGAATTGAATTATGGTGATTATCTGAAAAGCTATTTCAGCGCTGAAGTAAATAATTTTGCCAAAGACGGACTTACTACCGAAGAACAACTTGAAGAGCTTGAGACTCAGGAGATACAAAATTCCATACAGGATTCCGATATTGTTTGTATATCTATTGGCGGAAACGATCTGCTGAGCATATTTGAAGATGCTCTTTACGATCTGGATATGAGCGGAGGCATTATTTCTGATTCGGAAGGGGAAGGATTGTTTTTCAACATTTCTTCAGAATTTGTTCAAAGTTTTGTTATCAATTATACTTCCGCATTCGGTTCAGCAGCTATTACTGCTTCAGAGAATATGGAAAAAATAAAAAATAAAATAGAAGAGATAAATCCTGATGCGGAAATTGTAATGCAGACTGTATATATACCCTTTGAATCCTCTGATGAAAAAAAGAATACTATATATAAGCCTTTAAAAACCTTTGCTTCTCTTTATATCGGTACTATTAACACTGCGATAAAGGAAAATGCTCCGAAACTTGCTGATATAAACCTAAAATTCAGCGAAAAACCCTATTTATATACAAATATAGATAATTTTGATATTCATCCGAATTATTTCGGACACATGCTTATTGCGGAAGAGATTATTCAGACTCTTGGACTTTCCGGAGATCATTCAATATTTAAGGATTCATTTGATAAGATACCTCACGGTCTTTATTCTCAGCTTCCTGAATATATGTCAGCTGAGCTTGACGAATTTACAATAGGTAATCTGAGAAATGAAGCTCTTATACAAGCTGTTGAAAAGAGTGAAAATATTGAAAATTCATCGGAAGCTTCCGATGTGGAATCTGGTACTCAGGAAGCTGATGAAGAAACAAAAACAAAGAAAAATGAAGAAAAAGAAAAAAAAGAAGAAAATAAAAGCGGAAAAAATATTTTATCTAAAATATTTCTTATTCTTGGATTTTTGCTTATTATATTTACCGTATTGAGAAAACTTATAAAAAACAAAAAAGGAAGGAAAAAATGATACTTTATCTGGTTGTTCCCTGTTATAACGAGCAGGAGGTTTTGAACATAACAGCAGAAAAGCTTTGTGAAAAACTTAACAGTCTTATTGCCTGTAAAAAAATTTCTCCTTTGAGCCGTATAGTTTTTGTAGACGACGGTTCAAAGGACGATACATGGAATATTATAAGCGGACTTCACGACAAAAATAAGATTTTCAGCGGCATAAAGCTTTCCAGAAATAAGGGGCATCAGAATGCGCTACTTGCAGGACTTATGGAAGTAAAAGACTATTGCGACGCTGCAATATCCCTTGACGCCGATTTACAGGACGATATTGATGCCATTGATGCCATGACTGATAAATTTATAAATGAAAAATGCGATATTGTTTACGGCGTCAGGAGCGCAAGAGATACCGATACATTCTTTAAAAAGCATACCGCAGAGGGTTTCTATAAAATACTTTCAAGGCTTGGGGTTGAGGTTACATATAATCATGCCGATTTCCGTCTTATGAGCAAGAGGGCTTTGGAGTCTCTGGCTGATTTTAAAGAAGTAAATTTATTTTTAAGAGGACTTGTTCCGATGATAGGATATAAGTCTGATGTGGTTTATTATGAAAGGCATGAGCGTATGGCAGGAGAATCAAAATATCCGCTTAAAAAAATGCTTTCCTTTGCAATGGAGGGAGTAACCTCTCTTTCGGTCAAGCCTATACGATTTATTACTGCTCTTGGTATTGGAATTTTTTCAGTCAGCATTATTATGATAATTTATTTTCTTATAAGACATTTTATTGATGGAACTGTTACCGGCTGGACTTCTATTGTAATTTCAATATGGGCTATAGGAGGACTTCAGCTTCTTTCTATCGGCATTATAGGAGAATATATAGGTAAAATTTATCGTGAAACTAAAAACAGACCAAGATATATAATTGAAAAATTTTTGAATGATTGAAAAATCACTGCTATATTACCTTAAGGACACCTATAAAAATCTCTGCCATTTATCTGCAATACGCTTTTTGTCGTCATGTTGCCCAAAATTTTCTTGAAATACGCCAGTATGCCTGCGAAAATTTTGTGCAACCTGCCAACAAAATTCGCAGCACATCTAAACTACATAGGTTTTAGAGCTGCCCTTAATTCTTAACTTTTCAACTTTATGATTGACAAATTGAAAAAAATATATTAAAATAAATATGTGAGTGGACTATACGGCAGCGGAAACGATAAAGTTTACGAGGAAAGTCCGGGCATCATAGAGCAGGATAACTGATAACGTCAGCCGAAGGCGACTTCAGGGCAAGTGCAACAGAAATATACCGCTTCCTTTGGAAGTAAGGGTGGAAAGGCGAGGTAAGAGCTCACCGGAATGCAGGAGACTGTATTGCCATGTAAACCCTATCCGATGCAACGCCTATTGGTACTTTTATGCTGACATTTGCTCGATGGGCATAAAAGTAATGGCGGCTTGAGCTTATGGGCGACTGTAAGCCTAGATAAATTGCCGTACACGACAGAACCCGGCTTATCGGTCCGGTCACAGTAAGAGGCTGCTTTTTCGCAGCCTCTTTATAACACAAAGCATAACAGCCTGTTTAGTATCTTTTTTCTCACGTCTTTTCGGCAAATTCTGCCGATGATTGCGTTAAAAATCCTTGTAAGGCGACAGCCTGACTGCGGATTTTTGCCTTATCCTCAGCAAAATTATGCTCGAAAATCTGCACATAAAAAAATACTAAACAGGCTCTAACAGCTTGTGGGGCGCTGTCTGAAATTTAAGGAGGCGAAATATAATGAAATTTACAAAAATGCATGGAATAAGCAACGATTACATATATGTAAACTGTTTTGAAGAAAAAGTTGAAAACCCTGAAAAGGTATCTATATATGTAAGTGACCGTCGTACCGGCATAGGTTCGGACGGACTGGTGCTTATTATGCCATCTGAAAAAGCAGATTTTAAAATGAGGATATTTAATGCTGATGGCTCTGAAGCGATGATGTGCGGAAACGCTACACGCTGCATAGGAAAATACGTATATGATAAAGGTATGACCGATAAAACTGAAATTACCCTTGAAACAAATTCTGGTATAAAATATCTTACCCTTTATCCTGAAAACGGAAAGGTCGAATTTGTAACGGTGGATATGGGCAAGGCTATTCTGATACCTAAAGATATTCCCGTTATATCTCAGAAGGAAAGATTTATTTCAGAACCGGTTATGGTTGACGGTAGCGAGTATAAAATAACTTGCGTATCTATGGGAAATCCTCATGCTGTTGTTTATACGGATAATGTGGATATTCTTGATCTTGAAAAAATCGGACCGTCCTTTGAAAATCATCAGCTTTTCCCTGACAGGATAAATACTGAATTTATTGAAGTAATTGATTCTCATAATCTGAAAATGAGAGTATGGGAAAGAGGAAGCGGCGAAACCTTTGCCTGCGGTACTGGAGCATGCGCAAGCGTAGTTGCGTCTGTTTTAAACGGATTCTGCAAACACGATGAAGAAGTTACCGTACATCTGAGAGGCGGCGATCTGAAAATAACATATAAAAGCGATGAAACGGTTATTATGAAAGGCCCTGCCGCTCTTATCTTCGACGGAGATATTGACGTAAGTCATATAAAATGATAAGGAGAAAAAACAATGACAAAAGTAAATAAAAATTTTGACAATCTTGTGCCTAATTATCTTTTTGCGGATATTGCAAAAAGAACCAACGCATTTATTGAAGCTAATCCTGATAAAAAGCTTATAAGACTTGGTATAGGAGACGTTACTCTTCCTCTTGCGCCTATTGTTGTAGAAGAAATGAAAAAAGGCTGCGACGAGCTTGGAGTAAAAGAGACATTCAAGGGTTATCCTGATTATGAGGGTTATGCATTTTTAAGAGAGGCTATCGCAGATTATTATAAGGGCTTCGGCGTTACTATATCTGCTGATGAGGTATTGGTAAATGACGGTGCAAAAAGCGACGCCGGTAATATAGGAGATATTTTTTCGGAGGATAATATAGTTCTGGTTACAGACCCTGTTTATCCTGTTTATGTGGATTCAAATATTATGAGCGGAAGAAAAATTCTCTATGCTGATGGAAATGAGGAAAATAATTTCTGCGCTATGCCGGACGAAAATGTTAAGGCTGATATTATTTATCTTTGTTCTCCTAATAATCCTACAGGCGCATGTCTTAATAAGGAACAACTCAAGGCGTGGGTTGATAATGCAAATAAAAATAATTCGCTTATTATTTACGATGCAGCCTATGAAGCTTTTATAGAAGAAAATGATATTCCAAGAAGTATTATGGAAATAGAAGGCGCAAGAACCTGTGCAATTGAAATGTGCTCACTTTCAAAAACAGCGGGATTTACAGGTACAAGATGCGGATATACAATTATACCAAAGGAGCTGGAACTTGACGGAACTAATATTTACAAGCTTTGGTACAGACGTCTTTCCACAAAATTTAATGGCGTTTCATATCCTGTTCAGTGTGCCGCAGCAGCAGTATTTTCTGAAGAGGGTCAGAAGCAGACAAGAGAAAATATCGCATACTATAAGGAAAATGCAAAAATTATCGCAAATACTATGGACGAGCTTGGCATAAAATATACCGGCGGAGTTAATTCACCCTATATCTGGCTCAAATGTCCTGATAATATGGGTAGCTGGGAATTTTTTGATTACCTGCTTGAAAAAATAAATGTAGTTGGAACTCCGGGTGAAGGCTTCGGTAAAAATGGTGCTGGCTGGTTCAGACTGACATCCTTCGGCGACAGAGAAAATACGGTAGAAGCTATGAAGCGATTCAAAGAGCTTTTTAAAAAATAATGAAAAATAAAAATTTATTTTTGCAGCGATATAGTTTATTCTGTGCCGCTGCAACTTTATTTACAATCTGCGGTATATGCGGCTGGATATATGAAACAGCTGTGACCTCTTATCTATGGGGACACTTCGCCGATAGAGGATACCTTCATATTCCCGTGTTGCCTATCTATGGCGTATTTTCATTTATAATGATACCGGTTTTTAAAAAACATAACGGTTTTCTTACCGTATTTTTTGGCGGTATGGCTATAACTACCATTCTGGAATTTATAAGCTCGTACATTATAGAATGGATAATCGGCAAAAGCCTGTGGAGCTATAAAAGCTGGGATTTCAATTACGACGGAAGAATATCTCTTTATAGCAGTCTTGCCTTCGGCGCTATGAGTGTTATACTTATAAAGCTTGCTTACCCTATGGTAAAAAAATTTTATAAAAATGCTCCGCTCTGGCTGGTGTGTCTTTGCGGTACGGTATGCTTTCTTGCGATAATTACGGATTTAATTTTTAATTCGTTTTTTCAATAATATTTTCTTATTTTTTGAGAAAAATATATTAAGGCTATTATGTCTTAAATTTCAACCCGGAAAAGAGATGTAAAAATGAAAAATATTCCTGATTTTCCTAAATCAAAAAAACCGACAAAACAACAGGTATATGACGAAATAATGTTTAATGAGGCAGGCTCTTCTAATGACTGTACAGGACTTATACCCTCTGAGGTAATGAATGAGAGCGAATATGAATCTTATGAGGATATTTATGATTTTGGTCTGCCGGAAAGCGTCCGTAAGGATATTGAATAGTATTTTAATACCGCACTTCTTGTGCGGTATATTTGTGTCAAACCTCCGTATTTTTCATATTATGTAGTACTATAGCAAATAAAATTACAGGCAAATGCGAAGCGCCGGCTATAGTGGAGATTCATATATGGAGGCAAATATGAGTAAACAAGAATATTTTTTAGGAGGAACATCTCCGGAAGGATTTCGTTCTGAATTTATCGCACAGATAAACAAACCGGGCTATTACACCTACATACTAAAAGGCGGACCCGGAACAGGAAAGTCGACTCTTATGAAAAAGATCGCAGCAAGCTTCAGCGACTCGGAAATATCAATTTACCGCTGTTCGTCGGATATAAATTCTCTGGACGCAGTAGTAATAGAGGATAAGAAAATTATTGTTGTGGACGGAACTGCTCCACATGTTTTTGAGGCAGCTTATCCTGGAGTATCCCAGGAAATAATCAATCTGGGAAGCTTCTGGGATAAATCAAAATTTTCAGGACATGAGGACGCTGTTCGCTATTGCACAGACGAAAACCAGAAATATCATAAACGTGTCAGATGCTATATGGGAGCTATTGCTTCTCTGAATACCGATATATACGATCACGCAGAGGATAGTCTCGATAAGCTTAAGCTTTCCGCATATATAGATAGGCTTGCAAAAAAAATCATGCCTAAAAATAATTCTACCAAAAAAGGCAGAACAGAATTTCGCCAGCTTTCGGCATTTACCACGGAAAATTATAAAACTCTTCCCATAAACGGCGATTATTCAAGATATTTTATAAGGGACGACTGTTTTGCGGGAAGCGATTATTTTATAAGATATATTGCTGATATTCTTACCTCTAGTGGCTACGATGTGATAATAAGCGAATGCAATATGCTTCATAGGAGAGTTTATGAGCATATTATCTGTAAACAGCTGGGAATCGTATTTATAACCGGAAATTTCTTTAACGGTCTTGTTCCAGATACGGAAAGTATTATTAATTTTGCACGTTTTTATGATAAAGATAAATTTTCCGCTAAAAAGCAAAGAATAAATTTTGATAAAAAGGCTTCTCTTGAGCTTGCAAAGGAAGCTGCGGATTCACTGAATAC